>JAFIGB010000490.1 GCA_020831705.1 Candidatus Sumerlaeia bacterium
ATATACTGGGCATTCTGCTTTACTTCTTCCTCATTAGCATCAACTCTTACAATATCAGACAAAATTAGACTTCCATCGTTAGAGATATTATTCATCTTTAAGTAGGGGTAGGATTTATTTAAATCCTGTTCTTTTCTACCCCTCTCTAGACCCGTACTGTAGTCTAACGCATTTTCTCCAAACCGGCACCACTCCCAACTCTCCGGCACTTCAAACGGAATCTCATCTTCCTCAATCGGCGGCAGCTCTTTTGGTTTGCGGATTTCGCCTGCTTCGTAAAGCCGCTGCTTTTCGGCTTCGATTTTTTTGAGGAGTTCTGAGGCCGGTTCATCGTTCGGGTCCTGCGGTACGAGCCTGCCGCGGACGGCTTCGTTGAGGATGTTCTTTTTGAGGTTGTCGATGGCTTCCGGGCTGCTGTAGAGGGTGCCGAAATGGCGGGTGATAAAGTGCCAGGCTGTTTGTGAGGCTGCCGCATCCGGGGCCTGCTGTACATCGGCATTTACCGCGAGCTGAAGCTGCTCATCGAGTTTTGCCTGCCGGTTCAGCTTCTCTTCCAACGCATCAACCTCGGCAAACAGGGCTTCAATCTTTTCGACGATGCGGTGTTGTTCGGCGAGCGGGGGGAGGGGGATTGGTAACTCGTCAATTTGTTTAGTGCTTAAGTTTGGTATAGCGCTTCCAGAAGATATTTTAAGATTTTCCTCTATTTTTGTATTAAGATATCTGTATAGGTAATCTTTGTTTATGTGTATAGGTATAATTTTCCCTACTCTTTGGTTTAGTAAATATTTTTTATTTGACTTATTGATAGCCAACTTTCCGGTTGTAGCTCCAGACATAGCGATGAGCATATCACCTTCATTAACAATGAAATCATCTTTTACTTCAGATGCCTCTTTCTCGGAGATATACTTCATAGTATTCTCAACAACATAGCCATTTTGTAAATCACCAATTCTAATGACACCAATGCCGGTGGCTTGAAATAGTGCGCTACTAAAAGCATAGCCATTTTGGAAAATAATTAGACTTCCATTTCTAACCCATATCCAATTTGATGGCAAATCAAAAAGTTTTTGTTCATCCGAAATAGGTAGATTTTTTTTTGGGATTTTTATTTCCCCCCTTTCATAAAGCCGCTGTTTCTCCGCCTCAATCTTCTTCAATAGTTCCGAAGCCGGTTCATCATTGGGGTCCTGGGGGACGAGTTTTCCGCGGACGGCGAGGCCGAGGATGAGGGAGCGCAGTTCGCTCAGGCCTGCAGCGGTGTCGGTTACAACGCTGAATTCCTGCATCAGGTCAGCTAAGGTCATGCGAGGGTCTCCTTTAGTTCGGTGAGCAGCCTGCGGCTCAGGGCTTCGATTTCCGCGTTCAGGGCATTTCGTTTGCGGAGCAGTTCCTCCACATCATAGTTTTCGTCACCGGCCCCGTTGGGGTTTTTGATGTCGAGGTTGTAGCCGCGTTTCTCAATCTCTTCCGCCGAAACGCACCAGGCCTGATCCGTTTCCTGCCGGTTGTTCCACCAGGCTTTTTCTGCGTCAAATTCTTCAATGCGGATGGGCTTGGTTTTGGAGTAGCTTTTGTAGCCCTCGGGGTAGGGGTGTTCGTAAAACCAGACCTCTTTGGTGCTGCCGCCCTTCTCAAAAAAGAGCAGGTTGGTGTTAATGCTTGTGTAGGGCGCAAACACGCCTTTGGGCAGGCGCACGATGGTGTGCAGGGTGTTTTCCCGGAGCAGCCGCTCCTTGATGCGGGTTTTAACGCCCTCCCCGAACAGGAAGCCGTCGGGGAGTACGAGGGCGCAGCGGCCGCCTTCTTTCAGCAGCCGCAGGATGAGCACCAGAAACAGATCGGCGGTTTCACGGGTCTGAAACTGTGCCGGAAAATTCTTTTCGATGCCGTCTTCCTCCTGCCCGCCAAAGGGCGGGTTGGTGAGCACCACGTCAACCCTGTCTTTGGCCTTGTACTCGTTGTAGGGCTTGTTGAGGGTGTTGTCGCGGCGCACATTGGGCACATCAATGCCGTGCAGTATCAGGTTGGTGGTGCACAGCATGTGGGGCATCGGCTTTTTCTCCACGCCCTGCACATTGTTCTGGAACAGTTTGAGGTCTTCTACCGAGCTCGACTGCTCTTTCATGTGCTCGATGGCATCTACCAGAAAGCCGCCCGTACCGCAGGCGGGGTCAAACACGGTTTCCCCGAGCTTGGGGTCAACCATCTGCGTCATAAACCTCGTTACCGCCCTCGGGGTGTAGTACTCTCCGGCATTGCCCGCACTCTGCAGGTCTTTCAGGATTTTCTCGTAAATATCGTTGAACTGATGCCGGTCGTCTTTTTTGTTGAAGTTGATGGCGTTCAGCCTGTTCACCACCTGCCGCAGCAGGGTGCCTGATTTCATGTAGTTGTAGGAATCTTCAAAGATCGATTTCACCACAAACGCCAGCTTCGGGCTCCTTTCATCCAGCTCCATTTCCTTCATCGATTTGAACAGCTCGTCGATAAAAGCCAGCAGGGCGTCGCCGGTAATGCCTTCTTCGTTATGCGCCCAGCTGCGGTAGCGGTAGCGCTGCGGTATGGGCGAGCTGTAGTGATCGCTCATGAGCTCCTGTTCGGCTTCATAATCATCAAAAACCTTGAGGAAGAGCATCCAGCCAAGCTGGGAAATCCGCTGCGCATCGCCGTCAAC
>JAFIGB010000336.1 GCA_020831705.1 Candidatus Sumerlaeia bacterium
GATTATAGATGGGATCGAATGTGCCGGCCGTGATGTATTCCGTGGAGGAGAGAATTTCCTCCGTGCCGCCGTTGAGCCTGCGACTGATTTGCTCGAGCCTGCCGATGTCCCCGTTATAGGCGAGACGTGTTTCGTTATCGAGGGGATCGGTGACCATTCTGGGCTGGAAGGCGGAGCGGGAATCGCCGTCCATGTCGTATAGTATTTTCGTGATGATTGGGTTGGGGGCAGCGCCATCTTTGCCCGCCTGGGTAATTGTCGCGGGTTGGAGCTGGGCACCGGTGAGGTATCCGGGGCTGTTGGAAGGGATAAAGTCTTCGCAATAATCGGAGTCGGTATAGAAGGTTCCTCCACAGGTCATCTTGCGCTCGAGCAGGTCGGCAAACATGTCGCTGAAGGAGTTGTGTTCGACCTGGGGAATGTTCTGATAATCGTATTTTGTCACATTTCTAAGGGCGTCGATTTCCCTTTTCAGGACGCCGCGGACGTGCTCCGTGTCCTGGTAGTCGTAGGTTGTGACTTCGCCGTAGATGTCGGTGATTTTTTCGACGCGGTTGGTGTTGTTGTACTCGACCTTGCTTTCCCTGTTGCTTTCGCGCTGGGTGATATCGACAGAACCGGTGCCGTCCTCGTGGCGGTCATATTCGAGGTCGGCGCTGCCGGCGGAGGTTTCGTAGGCGATAATATCATCGCCGGAGTAGCGGAAACGCATGATGGAGGTGTCGCCTGGCCAGTTCTGTGTTTTAAGGAGGGCGTCGCGGCGGTCGGCCAGGGTCATTGTGTCGAGGCCGCTGGGAACGACGTCCCCTTCGAAGTTGGGGATGCCGTCGGTGTCGTCGTCGATGCGGACATCAACGAGGCGATGGGGGAAGATGCCGGTGAAGGCATCGGCCTCGGAGGGGAAGTTGGCGCGGAAGAATTCGAGGGTATCGGGGGTGTCGTAAACATAGAAGCGCTTAAAGCCGGAGCGATCGACAACGGTGGTGAGGTTGCCGTATTCGTCCTCGTAGCGGTATTCGACGCGGCCGTCGTTGGGATCGACGGCGGCGGTGACGCGGCCGGTGGAGGGATCGCGCTCCAGGGTGAGTTCGCGGTTGGCGGTATCACGGATGACGAGTTCGCTGCTGATGCCCTGAGAGGATGTGGTGCCGTTCTTGTCGAAGGTGGTGATTTGACCATCGGGGTGGATGATCTCGATGAGGTCGCCGGTGCGCCATTCAAAGAGGTACCATGTCTTGTCTTCGATCTGGAGGAATGCGACCTCGCCGCGGCCGTAGCCGGGCCAGTAGTCTTTCGGGAGATGTATGGCTGGCTCATTATCGCCCATGGCCTTGCGTATTACGAAGGGGGGGACCTCATTCGTCCGGATGGCGGACCAGTCATCGTCCCCGTGGAAGTGGGGTGAGGCACCGGGGCGGAAAAGGCGCATGCCGTAGGGGCGCTTGATATACTCGCCGTAATTGACCCATGTGTTTTTCATTCCGGTGTAGGCGCCGACATTGGCACTGGGGGGATTATTGGCGAACCAGAATTCGCGGCCGTCAGGGAGGGTGATGAAGGCTTCGTCGTGCTCGCCGATTCCCTGCTGGTAGGTTTCAACCTGAAGGCTGATGCCCCGGAGCTTCCATCCGGGGCCGAGGGGGCCCTCGCGATAGACATCGCGGGAGTTATAGTCGCGGGTGATTTCGGCGCTGAACCCGGAGAAGGGAACGGTCATGTCAGTGGACGAGAGGGTGAGGGCGCCGATGTCACCCGACCCTGGTTCGCCGCCGCCGGGGATCGGGGGGGGGACGACCTTGATGCCGCCGAGAACATGATGGGCGAGGTTGAAGCCATCGGTGGACCAGATGCGGACGTCGTAGTAGCCGAGGGGGAGCTTGTCGGCATTCCAAGTAGCAAGGTGAACGACCCTGTTGCCATCGCATCCGGTGGAATTACAGATATCCGCAGGGGGGTTGGTGCTCCAAGTGATGGGAATCCAGTTGTCGCGGTTGAGGAGGGACCATCCATCACCGTAGGAGTGAGTTAGAATTTTGTGGAGGAAGGGCTCGACGGATGCGGGCTTGAATTCGACGGCCCAGAAGGCGAGCTGGGGCCGGCCGGCCTCATCAATGGGCATCCTGTGGGGATCGCCGCCACCGGACATGTAGGGGGCCGAGAAGGAGCCAACCCGACCGTAAATCTGGATCTGATCGCCGGAGTTTTGCGCGATGGCGAAATCCGTACTGACCTCGGCGAGGGGGATCTCCAGGCCGAGATCAAACGTGTAGGTACTCCCGTCGGGTTTTCCCGGTTCGGTAATGAGGGTGACCAGGCGGGGACCGGTGTTGTTGAGCTCCTCCGGGCTGAGTCCTTTGCTGATGACGAGATCACGGTGGGCGATTTCCGTGCGGGTGTTGTTGTGGCCGATGTCATATTGCAGGGTGAGGGTGACACGGTAGCTGCCGGGCTCGACCCTGACACCCTGGGAGTTGGTGGCGTTCCAGTAGATGCGTGCCTCCTGTTGCTCCTGCCCGTTTGAGCTGAACGAGCGTACGGGGGTGGTGGCGAAGGCTTCCGCAGCGGGATTGTAGGGATAGATGTCGTACCACCACTTGGCGGGCATGGTAGTTTGAGCGAGCAGCCTGATGTTGTTGCTGGCAGAGTCGAGGTTATAGACCGATGGCGCGACGGAGTAATGCCAGACGATGTTGCCAACAGTAAGATCGCTGATTGTTTGATGGGCCACGTTTCCGGCACGATCCTCGGCGCGGGCGTGAATGATGAACTTCTCGTTGGCGGTACTGCGATCAAGGGTGGTGACGTCGAGGCGGTATTCGTTCTGGATGGGAAGGACGGCATCGCTGGAGGCAGCTGGGACATGTTGATCGACGAGGGTACGGTTCTTGGTGGGATCGTCCTGACTCTCGATCCAAAGTCGAAGAAAACGCAGACCGGTGTCGTCGTCGCGCTTGTCGCTGGCCTGAAAGGTAATCACGGTTTCATCGTCCCAGAGGACGGAGCCGTCGGTGACGGGACTGCCATTGATGCCGAGGACATCAAAATCAAGCTCAGGGGCGAGGAGGTCGTTGGTAATGGATGTTTCAATGATGTCGGAGCCGACATTTCCGACGGTGTCGGTGGCGAGAAGGAGGAGACGGTAATCACCGGTCCAGCCGAGAGAGCGTGTGTTGAGGGAGGCGATGAGGGAATTTTCACCGTGGAGTTGGTAGTCACCACCATAGCCGCTGAGGGGGGTCCAGTCGGCTTCGGAGGTTCCATCGCCGGCTTTCTGGTAAAAGAGCTGCCAGGATTCAAGATTGCGATCAGTCACCGAGCCGCGGACATGAACGATGCCGGTGGTGGTGGCGAGGTCCTGAAGGTTTACCTTGGGAGGGGTGTTATCTATTTCGAATTGGCGGCGGACGGTTTCGGAGCGGAGGCCCTCGATCGTTTCGCCGTAAGCACGGACTTCATAAGTGCCGTCGGACTGGAGGCAGTGCTCAAAGTCTTCATTCGAGAGTGTCCAGACCAACTCAGTCCCGTGGGGCGGTTGGATGGGGCAATCATCGGTAAGAATCGTCATGTGGGGATCAACGCCGGCGCGTGAGAACCTGATGGCGGAAGTCAGGGTGTCGCTCTCCCTGGCGAAATGCCAATCACCACCCTCGTCGACGGAATGGTCAACATCGACGGTACGAATGAGGGTGGGAGTGACGTGGAAATCGAGAACTCGGGGGCGTGAGAAGGCCTTGGCAGATTCGTGGAGCACGGCAGCGGAGACGGGAATGGCTGCAATCCAGTTCTCAATGGCGCTCTGCTCAAGGAATTCTCCAACCAGGAGGGAGGAGGATGCCATAGCAGCCTGCAGGGAGGAGCCGACGCCAACCGCGCTATCGGCCCAATCGGAGGCGCGGCGTCGGATGGTCTGGAAGGGGCCGTCGGTACCCCCGGTGGGAATCAGATAGTCGATGCCTGATGCAGGAATAACGAGATCCATAGGGAAAAGGAGGGTGTATCCCATGGGTCCGTACCCCGGCCCATTCTCATCCCAATAATCGAATGGCTCGGCGTCGGGTGTGGGGAACGGAAGAATCGGGGACCATGCCCCGGTGACACGGCGATCCTCGGGAGCATAGGCGAGGGGAAGGAGGCCATCTTGGTGCTGTATGATGGATGCGAATCCGACGTGGAGCTCTCCATCATGGGTGGACTCGCCGAAGAAGTTGTGGTCACTCAATGTTGCCGTGCCATGACGCATTGCCTTGAGGAGGCGCTCACGGAAGGGGGAATTATTCGAGTCTGGAAGATGGGCGGTATTCAGAATACTGCCTGATGGATAGACACGGTGAACCTGAGGTTTGTCGGACTCATGTTCCAGTGCCATAATACGGCCAGCGGATTGATAGCCGTTAAGGCTGGCAAGGAAGGGGAGGGGAGCAGTGAGGGCGACATCACTGATAAGGGCGGAAAGTTGCGCGGCAGCGTGTCGCGAAAGGGTCACCTGATTAGTTCGATCCACCGCCTTGGAAGGAGCACCGAACTGCCAGGTGGCGAGGCGGACACCTGTGGCGTAGCCATCCTTGACGGCTGGCTCGAGACCGGCAACGACGCCGCGAACGGAGGAGCGTACAGGAGTAAGCCCATGGGCGGAGAGTGCGGCTGTTTCCAGGGCCTCCTGATGATGGAGGACGCTTCGTGCGGTGAGGTCAGTCACCTTGCGGAGTAACTCATGACGGTGGGATTCTGTGGAGATGGACTGGGAAAGGGTCGTCGCGCTGTCGTGGTCGAGCGTGTTATGAAGGGCCAGCCCGTAGATTCCACCTGCAACGACCGTGATTTCATCCTTGTGGGACTGTTGATTCCCGCCCAATTCGAGGGAGAGGGACAGATGCCTGCCATAGGGGAAAACAGGCGGGGTCTGCGAGTGAACAAGGTGAGGCCCTACACGAAGGACCGGCCGGACAAGCGCGCAGAAATCCGGCTGGCCGTTGCCAGTCGTGTCCTCGGTGTGAAGGAGGGGAACGGCATTGGTGTTGGGGAAGTCCGCTGTGTGATCGGGAAGATAGTCTTTTTCCACAATTTCAAAGGAGAGCGTCACCGGGTGTCCGGCGAGCCTTGGGACGCCCATTTGATCCCAGGTGTGTGAATACTCGCTGTCTCCAATGGAAATACGGATGGTATCACGCCTGTTGCGGAGGAAATCGAGGGCCTGGGTACCCTTCTTGGGATCGGCGACGGTAATTGATCCGACGACTTCCCCGGGAAGGTTGCCGGGCAAAGAGGGGCGATCAGCGATTTCCAGTTCGCCGAGAAGTTTGCCCAATTCATGAGAGCGAATGCCCAGAGCGGCAAGGTGTGCCTCGATTCTCTCCCCGGCTTCGCGGCTGACGTTGTGAATGCGGCCCACTTCGATGCCCTCAACTGTGGCAGGCGTGGATGCGGTGTCAGCTTCGTAATCGGAGCCGGCTTCCACCATGTTCTTCAACTCGGCAGGAGACATGGCGGTGAGCAGGGAAAGGTCCAGTGGTAGTGTCGATGAGCGGAATGTAATGGTGGGATCAAGGTCCACCCAGGAATCAGCGGGGTCCTTTGGGGTGGTGGCGTATAGTCCAGAGTGGTGGTGGGCACTCCCCATCAGGGGGAGAAAGTCGCTCCTAAATTGAACCCAAACATGATCACGAATAACAACATGCTCGGCGCTGTGAAGATTTGGGAGGAAAGTGGCTCGAACACCAGATTCCGAAAGATAGTCTGCAATCCGGGAGGGACTTGCAAGACCAAGCCAGCGCTCCGCCTGATCAATGGTAAGGCGTATATCAGCTGTCGCGTAACGCCAGGGAAGGCTGGCTTCATCAAAGAGAGCACCAAGCAGGGATGCCTGGTCGAGCGCGTTCCCTTTGCGGGAAAGATAGGTCCCCTCGGCGCCCTTGCGACTCCCGGTGTAGGGCTCGTATTCAATGTTGGTTCTCACCCAGTCGAAGATCCTCAATGGGCTGCGTTGAAGTGTGGAATTGGCTAGTACATGGCTCCATGAGCCGCCATGAATTTCGTAGGCGACCGACTCCGACGCGGATGGCTGCATTGCCGCATGAACTCTGTCTGCAAGCTCGAGCATTCCCGAAAGGTAGGGGAATGTGAGTAACAGCACCAGCATGACAAAGCGCTGCCGATTTCGTGTTGATCGAAAAATTAACATGCCAAACTCCATGGGGTTGCGATCGGACGAGGTTTATTCACTGCGAACCGGAAATTCTTCAAGGCGGCAACTGTCATTATTGCAAAATCTTTTCTCATCACTCGACCCATCCTCTGCGGCGAATATCGCCGCGGAACTGGGGCCAAACGCTCTGTGTGGGCAAATATCGATAATGAAGGTCGAAGCAATATACATATCCTGCGAAGTCACCAAACACGACGGACATACGTCCAGCACCATGAAGGTCCATCACGGAAGGGGTGGAGTAGATCGGCTCACCAATTCGTTTGGGCCATCCCGGCAGGAGGGTGCCATCCTGCCTCCAGATATAGATGGAACCATCCAGCGAGGCCGCGATCACCTCCAGTCCAACTTCTCCATCCACTTCCTGCAGAATAGGCGATGCGAAAACGGGTCCTCCCGTGGAGACAGGCCATGGGGATTCGGAGTGGCCATCAGGCACAAAGTCGTCTCCATCTTTGGTAAAGAGATATACATTCCCATTGTACGAACTGACAGCAATCTCGAGGTTCCCGTCACCGTTGACGTCGGCGACTGCTGGTGAAGCAATTACAGGCTGCCCTGTATCCCTTGGCCATCCTGACATCATACTCCATCCGCTACTATAAGTCCAGACATAGACCTTGCCATTGTTGCCGCCGACGATGATTTCCGGCTTCCCTCCCTTTCCTGTCAAATCAGCGAGGGAGGCTGAACTCAGAAAACGGAAATCCTCGTCTTCACCTGGATCCATCGGGGCGTGGCTAACAAAATCATTCGCATGTGGTGTTGATGATACGCTCGATGAAATGGTCCAGTGGTGAATCCGGCCATCGGTGGAGGGCACCACCAAGTAGGTTGCGTTTTCACTGATTGGAAATACTGATACCGAGGGGGTAATGGATTGAGCACCATGGAGATCCCACTGTGAGTCGCTGTTGGTGGTCATGAAACTGGACCACTCACTGCTGGTGAGCCAGTTGTCCAGACTGGTTTCATTCCAGTAGAGGATATGAACCTGTCCTCTGCCATCCCGAATAATAATTTCCTCAGCTTCGTGACGATCATTATCAATGTACTGGAGGATGTCAGCCACGCATGCAGTTGCCTTCCCTGAAGCATTACTGTTACTGTATAGCGTCCTCTGTGCAAGAAGGGAGCCGTCAAGTTTATAGACTCGAACTCGGGCGCCTTGGGCATTGCTATTATCACCAACAATGACGATGTTCAGGTCACCGTCCCCATTTACGTCCCCAACGGCAACAGATGAGATTGTTCCTCCTCCGAAGTTCAAATTGATGGGAGAATGGAAATCGGTCCCGTCGTGGTCATATAGATAGAGGTACCCGTCCAACTTGGGCACGAGTACCTGCGAGCGTGTCTCCAGGTCACCATCGAGATTAACGACGATTGGTGAGGCCATAACCTGACGTTCGTCTCCCCCACCGCGCGGCCAACCCATCTGGGCCCGGAGCGATAATGGAGAAAACACCAAGGTCAGTATAATGCAACTCAATGCCACATCTCGTCTGCTCTGTATGACTGTGGAGACTCTCATTGTTCTGCCTCGAATTCAAAATTGGCGATCTCAATACCATCGCTTTCCATTTCGACCCGAATGGTGTTCGGCCCTTCGGCCAAGTACACATTATTGATCGTGATGGTAACATTGCCGCTGCCGATGCTTTGGTTTACGGAGTAATAGTTCTCGCCGATCTTCAGGGTGAATTTGGCATTCGTGCTCCCATGCATGCTGCTCGCTAGCACTTTCACCGTATAGGTCCGCCCCAGACCCAGGACATTGTGGTACTCGACCCACTCGCCTTCTTCGATGTCCGTGATGCCAAAGGCATTTACACTTCCCCAGGACCGGATATCAATATCGCCATGGGAATGGGCGCCACCGCTGTTACCCGGGGATTTATCGTAATAGTCATCGTAATCTTCCGCTTCCAGTATAAAGAACTCCGTGGCGACAGGGCGCTCGTACCAAGTGGGGTTCTTAACAGTCTGAGTCTTGTAGGTCTTCGCATACTCAATGAATTCCGGATACATGTACCAGATTGGCAGGCCTTCATTCGGCAATGTCCAGTTAAGAACCGGAATACTGATAGCCGCATTGAGATAGACTCCCTGCAGCGGTCCCGTTGTCACCAGGGTGTTCTCGTCTATGTATTGGCCAGTATCGGGATTATAGACAAATATGTGCTCGTGCGTGTCCCAGCTATACATGAACATGTCAAATGGCACTTTGTCAAATCCCGTCAGGGGATTCAAATTAGGTTCCTCAATATCGATATCGATTATATGGATGTCGTTGTGAATCCATCGTGACCCAACTTTGGAATCTTCGAAGAGGACAATCACATCACTTCCATCCACTTCCGGATCAATGACTCCACTACCTTCCTCGTCCGGCTCGGCACCAGTGGCATTCGGATCTGTGGTGGAATACCAATACTCGGTGGTATACGGTGCTTTTCCGGCAAGGTTTCTTATCCTTATGTTAATCTGGTGTCTATGCCCAGAACCACCAATGACACCACGAACCCGCAACAAGAGTCGAGTGACCCCGTCGTTTTCGTTCAGATAGTGCGTTGCAATTATCTCAGCGCCAACATCATTGAAATCCCAGTCGATGTTTCCGTTGTGCTTTAGATCCTCGAACATGACCAGGCGGTAGGAAACATAAGTCTTGGTCGTATTCGGAGTGGCCAGCGCGATCACGGAACGCTCACTAGGATTGTCGGCCCCATCAAGTGCTATGACATAGTACTCATAGTTTACGCCGTTGGTGACCTGACCATCCGTGTAGTCAACATCGAGGTGGGAGGGTGTGCTCCCTATCTTCGTAAAATCACCCGTACCTAGCTCACGCCTCCAGATTTCATACCCCTTCACGAAGCCCTCGCTCACGGGATTCCACTCGAGTTCGACCTCGCCATTCTTTCCGAATGCGACCAGATTGTTCGGTGCATTGGGCGGATCGACAGTAATCTGGAGGGAGAAATGACTCATGTTTCCGGCATCATCCACGGCCTTCATCGCGTAATCCCAGTATCTGGGCGAATTCTCAGCTGGATTTGTGTTCGGATCTATATCATCATCAGTGAAGCTGTTTCTCAATGTTTCAGAAGTGTCATAAATGGGCTCCTCGTGGAGGTCACCTTCTCCGATGCTGGCTCCATCATTGACCCTGCGATAGAGTCGGTAGTGAGAAAGATCGCCCTCCGTGTTCTTGTTCCACATAATTTCAACTTCCGTGTAGCTGACGTAACTGGCGTGAAGCCCGGTCGGGGCCTGGGGCGGATAGTTATTGTCAATCATGACAGTGATCTCAGCAGGATTAGTATCCTGCGGGTCCGTAAATTCATCGTGTCCGCCCACGTCGGCAGCCTTCACCTGGAGAACCGTTTCTCCATCATACAGTTGCCATGTATCGAAGTCGCCAAAGGTATAAGTACCATCATGGAGGTTTCCCGAAACCAGTGAAAGCGACTGCCAAGGCTGGGTTTCCTGGTTAAAGCGGAAGAGTACGGTGGGAAGATCAACACCGAAAATGTCATCCATAATGTCCGCCTCGATATCGATCCAACCGGACAGCGTCGACATTGCGCTCGGTTCTGTAATTGTAACTTGTGGAGCCTCCAAATCCACCAGTCCTTGTTCCTCGGCGAGCAGAGACACATTCCCCGCCATGTCCTTCGCACGCGCCTGCACCGTATGAGACCCATGAAAAACAGGAACCGGAAGCTCAAAGCTGTAGGGAAGCTCCTCCAGGCCACCCAGGGGACCACCGTCAGAGGTGTATAGTGACACCCAATCTCCCGTGGTCGCATCTCGCACATCGATCTCGGCGATTCCCGATCCATCATTGTCTGTGGCCATGCCGCTTCCAATGATTACTGGAGTGCTATGAATTGGCTGCAGATCGAGTGTGATCGATGGTGCTGTCCTATCGATACCAAAGTCACTTTCCGCCAACGGTCCCAGGTTTCCGAGATCATCCATTCCGGAAACCATCAGGTTGAACCAGCCTTCATCGCCGAACTGCTCTCCGTAGAATACGGTCGCATCAAACTCAAGATCGGCATCGTCCAAGACCAGACCAAGACTCGAAACGAGATCTGATGCCTCCGTCGACCACTCAAACACCACAGCCTCGCTGTACCACGTTCCCGACGTCGGGGAGTCAATCGCCACAACGGGTCCGACCGTATCCAGCTCGATCG
>JAFIGB010000499.1 GCA_020831705.1 Candidatus Sumerlaeia bacterium
GGGTCAACAGAGGGTTGCCCGATTATCGGGACTCACTTCTCGTAAAGCGCCCAGGGAACCTCCAGTGGGACCTCCACCACATGGATTACCGCACCCTGACCGCCGCCGGTAAAGGCCACTGGTGAACCGTCACCGTGGATCTCGACGAACTCCTCGGCCTTCCATGCAATGGCTTCCTCACCACCACGGGCCGAGCCGTTCCCCCGTGCCACCAGCACGGCACCACCACGGCCTTCCACGGGAGCATACTCCCAGACCGCACCAGGCTGGAGAGTCACCTCCCACATGCCTGCATCAACGGTGATATCCACCGGGCTGCCGGCACCGAGGACCTCCTTCACACGGACTCCTTCGGCGGGTTCCGTCTCGGGAAAGTCCCCATGTCGCACTTCCTGATAGGCGGCAGGCTCCTGAAGGGCCTTGCGCATGTCCGGCTCAAACCAGATCTGGTAGAAGACCGTGGGGGATCCGAGCATGTGCTCCTCATGGGAAACGCCGGAAGCGGTCCGCATGACCTGGGCACCACCGGCCCCTACGCGGCTCTTTGTCCCCAAAGTGTCATAGTGTCCCAATTCACCATCGAGAACGTAGCTCATAATCTCGAAGCCACGATGGGGGTGGAGGCCGATGACGCCACCATTGGGAGCTGTTGCCCAGGCCCAGTAAAACAGGGGCCCAAGGCGCTTGATCGCCCCACCTTCACCGGGGAAGGCAATGGGCTTGATTTCGGTGATACTGCCACCGTCGAAGGCTCCCTTTGCGAGAGCGGATTTGGGGTGGAGTTTGAGTTTCATGGTTGTATCCTTTCGAACAATATCTGTTCAAACAGGGAGTTGAGCAAAAAGAAGGCCGATTTATTTCAGTCGGCCCAGAAGATCGACCAGCCTTTCCATATCCAACCTTGAAAGTTCGCTCGACATTCTCGATGATAATTTCTCATAGGAGGGTGCCAGACGGTCGAGGGCCGCAGATCCTGAATCGGTCAGGGAAACGAGAACCACGCGCCGATCGCCCGAGGACCGCTTTCTGACCACATAACCCAACTTTTCCAGGCGATCCACCACCCGCGTGACATCCATGACACGGTGGGCGATTTGATTCTTGATCGCGAGACTGGGGACACCTTCGCCATTTGACTCGTGAATGATTCGAAGTACCTGAAATTGGAGGGGGGAAAGGCTTTCATTTTTCAGAAGCCTGGCCAGTTCCTCCATGAAGCGGTCATTGATAACCCCAAGCGTCTCGAAGAGGGAAGTCGGGGTGATATCCGGTTCACTTGTGGTGGTACTTGGTTGATTTTCGTGTGCGGCAACATTGGAATCGAACATGGTCGAAATACCTCTCAACCATGATAAAGCCAAGACCTTACCAAAAAACTACAAGTGTCTAAATTTTATCGGCGAAAAGTGAGTTTTTCCGACGAACGATGTAGTTCAGGATGAAGTAAAAGAACATCAGCATCGCCAGAAATCCAAAGGTCAGGCTGGAAACCCTGATTACATTTGTCCTCGATTGCCACTTCAGGAGGGTCTCGCGACTGGCAATGGTCACCAACTGGGGAACGGTTTGGTTGGTAATCTCCTTGAATGACTCAAAGGTTTCGGAGGAAAAAACGTTCAGATCCTCGACAGAACGGACTCCATCCGGAAGGTTCTCTGATTCGAAGGATTGGAGTTGGGACTCCACGGTTCTGGCGAGTTCGGTTTTTTCCAGTCGCGCCTCGCTGTCGAAGGATTCCCGGGTGGAGAATTCGAGCAGATCGCGGATCGCATCGACAAAGTTGCTCCAGGTTGTTGCCGCCTCGGCGACCAGCAACTCCTCGTCATCGATCAATTCGAGCCTGAGGGGAAGAATTTCAAAGAGCCGTGCTTTGTGCTCGATGTAATGCTCCCGTGCCTGGGTAAAGTCCCGATCAATACGATGGATGTTTTCCATGTCACTGTTGACGAAGTAAAAGGTCGTCCCCGCCCAGACGAGGATCAGTGAGAGAAGCAGGGAGATCAGGCGCTGGTAGTAGTTCTGCTTTTGAAGTCGTCGCTCGCCCTTGATTGACTTTTCGAGGAAGTAATTCCGTCGGCGGTCGTCGTCGAGGCGAGGGCCTGGATTTTGGCGAGGACATAATCCTGGTTTCCCAGGGCACGCTCGGTGTAGCGCTTCCGAAGTACCTGCTCGGCACCAATTGCTTCTTCATTTTGACCATCCAGAATTCTCGCCTGGGCGATCTGGGAGAGAAGGTCGCTGAGTTCGGCGTATTCGAGATTGTCGGAGGAAAGTTGCTCCAGCACCGATGCGGTCAGGTGGCGGGATTCCTCCCGCTTGCTCGCCCCTGTCAGGTAATTCTGAAGTTCCTCAATGAAACTCAGTGCCGAGGGGATTCGATCCTCAGGTTCGGGAGCCATCGCCTGGGTGGCGATGAACACGAGTGGCGGCGGGATTTCATTCCCGAAGGGGGAATCCTGCATGGGACGAACGATCCCCTTGCGGGCCTGGTTGAAGGCCTGACTGACGGAATCGGGATCGTGGGGCGTCCTGCCCGTCAGTATATAATAGAGGATTCCGCCGAGGAGATAGACGTCTGTATGGGGGCCGAGGCCCATGGCGTGTTTTTCCGTCTGTTCCGGAGCCATGAAGGCCAGGGTCCCTGCGGGATTGCTCGCTGTGGAAAGTGTCGGGATGTCCCGCTCGATGCTTCCCGGCGCATGTTGGATCAACAGCTCCTCATTAAAAAGGACCGACAATCCCCAGTCCATGAGAACGACTTCACCGAACTCCCCCACCATAACCTGGGCCGGTTTGATATCGCGATGAACAATCCCCCGGGAGTGGGCGAAGGCAACGGCCTGGCTGACATCGATGAGGATCGGCAGATGCTTCGACAGGTATTCACTGTAGGGAAGGAGGCTGAAATCCTGATCGAGGATGTCCTGCCAGCACCGCCCT
The DNA here is from genome assembly GCA_020831705.1 of Candidatus Sumerlaeia bacterium. Taxonomy (GTDB): domain Bacteria; phylum Sumerlaeota; class Sumerlaeia; order SLMS01; family SLMS01; genus JAFIGB01. The sequence continues at coordinate 2,941 of JAFIGB010000499.1, forward strand.
CCGATGCGCTTCATGGCGATGAGGGGGCGGCCATCCTGGTCCACACCGACTTCGTGAACCGGAATAATATTGGGATGTTCAAGGTTCGCCGTTGCGAGGGCCTCCTGCCGGAAGGAGACATCGAGGGCTCGGCCCCGCGACTCATCTGACTTCGCCTCCTCGAACAGATCCTTGCGCAGGTA
>JAFIGB010000357.1 GCA_020831705.1 Candidatus Sumerlaeia bacterium
AGGGGCTGGTGGTTCCGGTCCTGCGCAACGTGGAAAAACTTGGTTTTGCGGAGATCGAGAATGCCATCCGTGAATATGCCGTCCGGGCCAAGGGGGGTAAGTTGACCCTCGATGACCTCACCGGCGGGACCTTCTCCATCAGCAATGGCGGGGTATACGGGTCGATGATGTCGACTCCCATTCTGAATCCCCCCCAAAGTGGTATTCTCGGGATGCACAACATCATCAAGCGGCCCGTTGGAGTCGGTGACCAGATCGAACTTCGACCGATGATGTACCTCGCCCTGAGTTACGACCACCGCATCGTTGATGGCAAGGAGGCCGTCGGCTTCCTCGTGCGCATCAAGGAGTGCATCGAGAACCCCGAGCGGATCCTGCTGGATATTTGATCAGCCCTGTAAGTTTCAGGAAATAAGGAGCGTGCAATGATGCGGAGGTTGATTCCCATCCTGCTCGCTCCATTCTTTTTTGTGTCCACAAGTCCTGCGGTGGTGGAGAACGAGACCATCGGCTTTGCCCTTGTTGATGCCCAGTTACCGGCACAACCGGGCCTTTACGATGCGCCGCTGGTATCCATGGCACCGTGTCCAGGGATTGAATTTTCCTCCGTGGAGGTCCATTGGCAGACGCCCCAGGACGGTGTGAAGGAAACCACGGGCCTGATCATTAATTTGTTGGGAATTGGATATTCGGATTGCGGGGAAAAGACACCCGTCGTTCCCGATCCAGACTGGCCCGATGAGAAGGATGTCGTTGTCGCAACGGTGTATTACAGGGGGCTCGCATATCGGTTCCCCTACGATTACGGGAAATATCAGGTCAGTGATGTTCTGAGGGGCGTTGGGGCGGTACTGGAGGAATTCCCCCAGTTGGATAGACGCCGTTTATATCTATTCGGGGGATCCGGTGGGGGACACCTGGGATTGCAGGTCCTTCAGGGCTCCCAGGATCTTTGGGCGGAAGTCCACATCCACGCCGCAATCACGCGCATTACCCTCGCCTCCGATGTGGCCGCAAATGGGTATGCAACCAGATGGAACGTCAATACACGCTTTCCCGAGTCCCGGGGATTTCGTCCCATGTCCCAATGGATTCGTTATGTGTCCGAGCGGACCCTTCGCGAACCCCAGCACCATGTCGGCCTGGATCCGGTCTTCTCGGAGGACCCTGATTTTCTGCCAATCGTCTGGATGTTCCATGGCACGGCGGACCCCAGTGTTGCCTACCAACACCTGGTTGATTTTCGGGAACGGCTGGACATGGCGACGCCCGGACCCTTCGAGGTCGTTTCAGATATACATGAACGTATTGGAAACTGGAACCTCGTGACGATTCTCAATGGGAATCACTCCTACAGTGGAGCGGCTCCCTGGGAAAACACCCGGGCAAATGCCAGCAACCACCACGTTCCCAATGCCTTCACCGGTCATCGTCAGGAACCCCCAAACCTTGCCATCGATTACCTTTACCCATCGGTCAATGGCTACTCGTTTCACCTGCAGGGGGAGATGCTGCGGGAGGTGACCATCGAGACGGTGCTGGTCAACGTTGGGGGAATGAGGTTTTATTGAAGTGGTGAAGGGAAGGTGCACCTTCTCCTTGCGGCAGGGAGTGAATCGGGGGCACCGTCGCGCTTGCCATTTTCCGGTATGATTCCGGGTGGCTTCCACTTTCATAAATTGAGTGTAACATGAGCGATTTCAATGCAGTGGCGGCTTATGCGCGCCATCATTTCCGGCACTTCAATGCCGCCACCCTCATCGATGCCGCCGATGGCTGGCGCAAGCACCTTGATGGTGGGGGACTGATGTTCCTGACCATGGCCGGCGCAATGTCCACGGCTGAACTGGGCGTTTCCCTTGCCGAGATGATCCGCCAGGGGAAGGTCCACGCCATCTGTTGTACGGGGGCGAATCTGGAGGAGGACCTGTTCAACCTCGTCGCTCATGACCATTACGTCCGCGTTCCCCAATGGCGCTCCCTGACCGCCCAGGACGAGCAGGAACTCCACGATCGCCACCTCAATCGCGTGACCGACACATGCATCCCCGAGGAGGAGGCCATCCGTCGTCTGGAGAAGGCCCTGCTGGATGAATGGCAGCGGGCCGACAGGGCCGGTGAATCCCTTTTCCCCCATGAGTTCCTTTACCGTATTCTTCGTTCCGGGGTGATTGAAAAGTATTTCCAGATCGATCCCAAGGATTCCTGGATGGTTGCCGCAGCGGAAAAGAACCTGCCGATCATCTGCCCCGGGTGGGAGGATTCAACAACAGGGAATATCTTCGCCGCCCATGTCATGAAGGGCGACATCAAGAACGTCCACACCGTCCGTACCGGCATTGAGTACATGATCACCCTCGCCAAATGGTATCAGGAGGTTTCCTCCGAGAAGGGGATTGGCTTCTTCCAGATTGGTGGCGGTATTGCGGGTGATTTCCCGATCTGCGTGGTGCCGATGCTCCAGCAGGACATGGAGCAGGACACCCCTCTTTGGGCGTACTTCTGCCAGATCAGTGATTCCACGACCAGCTACGGTTCCTACAGCGGAGCGGTGCCCAACGAGAAGATCACCTGGGGCAAACTGGCAGTGGACACGCCCAGCTTCATTATTGAATCCGATGCGAGCATCGTCGCGCCGCTGGTTTTCGCCCTCGTCCTGGCCGACTCCTGATCAGGCTGCTGAAAGGAAATGAAATCGTTGGAGAATCCAATCGTTGTGACAGGTGGCGCCGGATTTATCGGCTCCAACATCGTCCGCAGGCTCAATGAGCAGGGCGAAGAGAACATCGTCATCGTTGACCGCCTCGGTACCGGGGAAAAGTGGAAGAACCTTGTTTCCCGTCAATATGTGGATTACCTCGACAAGGACGATTTCATCGATCTTGTCCGGACCGGTCGTTTTCCCAAGGCACGCTGCATTTTCCACATGGGGGCATGCAGCGCCACGACGGAGAAGGACGCCGATTACCTGATGAGCAACAATTTCCATTACACACGCACCCTTTGCGAGTGGGCACTGGAAACCGGTGCACGGTTCATCACCGCCTCCAGCGGGGCGACCTACGGCGATGGTTCCCAGGGATACAGCGACGACGATGCGATCACCC
>JAFIGB010000358.1 GCA_020831705.1 Candidatus Sumerlaeia bacterium
CAGGCCACGAGCAGATATTCGAACGAATACAATTCCCTGAGGAAGCTCTCAATAAGGGATATGTTCAATTTGAGTGGAGGTATTATTACACCGGGGTGGGCACGAGTGGTCCAAGAAGCAAGCTTCGCCTGGACAATGTGACAGTCCACGCCATTCCATATTCAGAAGCCTGGGTTATTCATTGACCGTGTTGGAGTGGGGAAAACGCTAAAAAATCAGCCAGAAGTCGGAACTTCTGTGCGCTTCAATTTGTATATCATCAAGCCGAAGGAACGCCCGGGGTCCGGTCACATCCGTCGGGAGGGCGTAATACCGCCATTTTAGTTGAACATGGGATCTGCCCATCCACTCGGACGGAAGCTGAATATCCCCAAAGTGGAGCGAATGGCCCGCATTCCCGCTTCTTGTATACTCAACAGGGTTGCCCTGTTCATTCAGTACGGTTTCCCACGGATCGCTCGGAATCGCGCGTCCGAGAAGACGAATTGCGTAGGGGCGACTGTTTGGAAGTACGGTCCCGGCGTCGAAGGAAACCGATGCGGAATGAATTTCCCGCGTGTCGAGGGAAAGCACCACCCCGCCAAGGTAGCCGCCGCCATCCTCCTGGGGGTTTGAGGTATTGATGATCCCGATTCCCGCATCACCAAGGCCGGCGATGCGGCTTCGGCTTTCCAGGTTGTAGGCCATGATATACGGTTCGAACAGTGGATCATCCAGCGTGGGATCCTGCACGTCCGTTTGGAGGAAAACCATATTGCCCGGATAACTTCCTGCCGGGGTGTTTTCGTCGAAGTGGGTCAGGAGGTAATCCCCCTGGCGAAGGGGGAAGGGTTCGGCGAAACCATGGGCTCCCCAGTCGTAGTCGGGATCCAGTTCAAAGGTCAGGGAAATCGTCATTCCGGCAATGGGGCTGATGGAGAGGGAATGCTCCGTGCCCTCGCCCACGAGGTCATCCCCCCAGCCAACGAAGCGATATCCGGGTGCCGGTTCCACATCCAGGACAAGGGGAAGCTCGGGAAAATACAAGCCCGGGAAGGCATCCTGCCTGTCTATATTGACGCCCATGACACGGAATGTTCCTCCGGAAACGGGCGGGTCAATTTCCAGCTCGATCATTTCCTCCAACTCAAAGAAGCTGATCAAATGGCTCCTCACGTGATCGGCTCGATCCCGCCAGAAGTTTCGAAGATTATTAACGTTACCGCGCCAGGCCGACATGGTCCGGCCGCTTAGTCGGCCCTCCCAGGCGGCGTTCTCGTAGGGGATGCCGTCCTCAACATACGATTCGAATTCATCGATCCTGGCCATCATCTCCCCCGGTGAAAGGGTGGTGTTGAGATGGTGGGCCCATGACTGGAGGAAATCCGCCCGGAAGCCGGGATTCGCCAGGAGATTCCTGATGAGAAGTGTCGACAGGAGCTGAATTTCATAGTCGGTGGCAATGTCGTGACGCAGCGTGTCCCTGAAGGCCCACTCCACGGTGGGTGCCGATGCGGAGGAGCCGGAGAACATTCCCTGGGACATGTCTATATCGTAGGCAACCCAGCGCCAGATTTCGCCATCCTTCCTCCAGCGCACCATATCCCAGTTGTTCTGGGGCCAGTCGGTGTTCGCTGCCGTGACCTGGATAATCTGGTAAAGCTTGAAGTTCTCAAAGTCCATCAACGGCTTGTATAGATCGAGGATTTCATCCGTCTCTGCGGGATTTTCGCGGAAGAAGTTCCTGAAGTCGCGGTAGGCATCCGTACTGCCTTCCCTGGCGCTTGGGTACCATTCCTTGCGGATCATGTCCCCCTCGTCCCGGGGAATTCCCAGGTGGTTGAGCATGTAGCGGTCGTCCAGGTACTCCATCGGATTGAATAGACCCCACATTTCCCCGTTGATGAGGAAAAGGGCGAAGTCACCCGCGGGGGCGAGTTGCCCATGCTCAATGAACAGGTTGTTGATGGGCTGGTTTCGCAGCATGGTCCAGGAGTATCGGGAGTCCTGCGATCCGGAGCGAATGAGCAGGTTGTCCCATTCAGTGACATGGCTGTTTTCGAATATCTTGTACTCAAATTTCGACGCTCCGTAATCAGAGCGGAAGTAAAGCCGGAAACTGTTCTTGACCGTGTTCCCATACCTGCCATGGACCCGAAGGCCGCATGGGATGGAAATGACCTCATCACGGTCCTTCCCAATGAAGGTCATGTGGCCGGGGCGTTCCCATTCTCTGCCCCGTTGATCACCGTTTTCCAGGATGCCGGTGTCCTCATCATGGAGATGGAAGGGGTCGATGGTGACGGAGAAGATGGGGAGGGTCGTTGTCAATCCAACGATATAGGTGGCAAAAAGTTCCTCGCCAAGAGGAGTCCCGTTCCCATCAAACTCCCTGACCCGAAGGGCTGTTGGTTCGGTCAGGTTGAGGGGATCCTCGAGAAGCGGAGCCTCCGAAGTAACCGGCGAACCATCCGTGGTGTAACGGACGTCGCCCGCCGCTTCGCCATGGGTGACCAGAACAGGCTCATCATACCATCCGGGGGACGGTTCCAGCACCAACGCCTGGCTGGCGGTGGTGATCGACAAGATCGTCAGTAATGTTGTTGTATTCTTCCACATCTCGCTGAGAAACCTAGGCTGAAGATCGAACCAATACAAGTCCAAAGCCGAAACACCGAGAGTAAATGTTGACCCACGGCGGGGGGGGAAGCAGTCTCATGCAAGATCACTCCTGTGAGTCCACCCCCGCTCTCATGCCCAACTCCGCAGTTTTCTCCCACGACGACACACCACCACAGCCTCCTACTCCAACCACCATAGACAAGCTCGACCCGACCGTCGTCCGCGAGGAAGCCTTGGAGCTTTGGGACGGCCAACTTCGGCGCAAAACGTATGGTGGAAGAACCTACAACATCGTGAGCCTTCGCCTGAGCGCCCTTCTGATTGATTTCTGCATGAACCGTGAGGGACTGGAGTTTTGCGGGGATACCGAGGCTTTCCTCATATCCCGGAACCCTGATATTCTTCTCTCCCCCTTCGCCGCTGTCTGGCCGGTTCCCGCGCCCACTGAAAATCAGTGGAATACTTTTGCTCCCCAAATGGTGGTGGAGTACCTTTCCGAGACGTCGCCCCGTCGCCTGGCCAATGAAAAGAAGTCCGCCTGGTTCAAGGCAGGGAGCCGGGAAGTCTGGTTTCTTCAGGAGGAAACGAGTTCCCTGGAGATCTGGCGACCCGGCGCCCCCTTCGAGCGCCATCAGGACACCCACTACCAGGCCACCGGAATTACCGAGGGCCTTGTGATTGACCTGGACGAGCTTTTCGGCGGCAAATGAGCCACTGGTATTAAAAAATGAGCACGGATTTCGGTAATTTTCGCACCCCCGAACGAGGGGATCGACTTCGCAGGGTCATTGAATGGACCCAGCCCGGCCTCGCCGTTGTGGTGGAAAACATCCACGATCCACACAATATCGCCGCCATCATGCGTAGTTGCGACGCCGTGGGCGCCCGCCAGCTACACCTTCTCTACAACGAGGAATCCTTTCCCAATTTTTCACGGACCGGAAAGAAGTCCTCCTCCGGAGCCCGCAAGTGGCTTCAGCGCCACAAGCACCGAACCGTTGAGGGGTGCTTCTCCACTCTCAGGGAGCGGGGGTACAGGATCCTCACATCCACCCTGGCCGACGACGCCGTCAGCCTCTACGATCTCGATCTCACCAAGCCAGTTGCCATCGTACTGGGAAATGAAAACCGGGGGGCCTCCGAGGAGGCATGCCGGGATGCCGACACGCGCTTCATGATCCCGATGATGGGGATGGTCCAAAGCCTCAACGTTTCGGTGGCCGCCGCGGTCACCCTTTACGAGGCAATGCGCCAGCGACGCGCCGCCGGGATGTATGATGCCCCCCAGATGGAGGAGCCTCTTCGCGAGGAACTTCTGCAGGAATGGCTGCGGAAATAATCGGCCATCATCAAATCCCCCGTTTTCCTTCGGCATGAAACTTGGTGTGTCGAGGTGTGTTGGAAGAATTCCGCGCCCGGCACACCTGATGACACCGAACCGCCCCCAGAACCCAGTTTATCCCGTCGACGAGAAGACCTACGACGTTTGCCTCCCCAAGGTGGCATGTGGGCATTGTGGGGCCATCCTGATGGTTCGCCTCTGCAAGGGATCGCGACGACTGCGCTGTTGCGCCTGCAACGAGATGAATGAAGTCTTCCACCTGGATGGGAAATGGCAGGCCCGCGCCGCCATCCCCTCCCCAATCGAGCAAACGGAACCCAACTCCTGATGACGTACTTTGTCCTTCTTGTCGCCCTTGCCGCCCTCCTCCATGCCTACGTAAATCACCGTCGAATCAGGGTTTTGCGCGAGGACCTACGTCAGGTCCACCGCATGACACGCGCTCGCCTTGAGGACATGGACAGAACCGTGCGCGAGGCCCGCGAGGAAGCAGCAGCAGCCAAACGCGAAGTTTCCAAGTCGAACCGCAAGAGCACCGGCAAGGGATCGTGGTTTACCCCCTACATGACGATTCAGGACGCCCTGAACCTTCATCCGGGAGTGAAGGGGGTCCTCGCCAGCATGCACATCGGGGGCTGCTCGTCCTGCTCGGTCAGTTCACGCGAAACCCTGGAACAGGCCGCCGCCGGTCATGGTGTCAGCCTGGACGAAATGCTCGAAAAGATGAATGCCCTCATGGATGATGAACCGCAGGCGGACCTGTTGGGGATGCTTGCCGCCACCCCCAAGACCCCCGAGGAAGCCCGCGAACGGGAGCTTCAGCGGGCCGCCGATGATTTACCACCGGCCAATGGTGGCCGCATTGTCCTTGGCATGGCCGGAAGTGCTGATCGCCCCGGATAAGAAACTTTTTCCCTAATACGTCGCACCCAGGGCCACGATGGCCTCCGCAGCAATTTCCCAGAAGTAGTTCGGCGCCACCCCCATCCAAAGCACAACAAGACACGCCACCATCGCACCGGTCACCACAAGAGGCGACGGCGCAAGGATCCCGGTATCCTCCTTCGCTGGCTCCAGAAGATAGGCCACGCGGAGGACGCGCATGTAGTAATACACCGCCACGGCGGAGTTGAGCGCGGCAATGAGCACGAGGAGGAACTGGCCATCCTCCAGGGCTGCGGAAAAAAGGAACCACTTCCCGATGAAACCCACCGTGGGGGGAAGCCCCGTGAGTCCAAAAATTCCAATGAGTAGACAAAGCGCCAGCATGGGTGATCGCTGCCAAAGACCCGCCAGGGCACTGACGGGGACGGTGTCGCGATTTCTCCCCACCTCGCAGGCCACCATGAAGCAAATCCATGTCATGGCAAGGTATCCGATTGTATAGAAAACAATCGCCGTGTGCCCAAGGGAACTGAATGCCTGGAGGGCAACGACGATATACCCCGCATGGGCGATGGCTGAATAGCCAAGAAGCCGTTTGAAGTCCTTCTGCACAAGTGCAGCCAGATTCCCCAATGTCATCGCAGCCACGGCAAGAACAATGAGGACGATCCTCAATGTTTCCCCATCGATGGACGCCTCATTCCATCCCGCGACCGCCACCATGCGACAAAGCACGGCAATCGCCGCAACCTTGGAGACCGTGGCAATGAAGGTCGCGACGGGGTGTGGGGAGGAGAAATAGGTATCCGGCGCCCAGAAGTGAAACGGGAAGAGGGCCAGCTTGAAAAGGAAGCCAGCCAGGAGCAGCAGGAGCCCCACCCAGAAGAGCGGCTGGGAACCAAGCTCCGGAAGGGCAGCGGCGATTTCACTCAGGTAGGTCGTCCCGGAAAGACCAAAGATGAAGCTCATTCCATAAAGGGTCACTGCCGAGGCCACCATCCCCTGGAGCATGTATTTCGTGGCGCCCTCGCTGCCCATTCGTCTGTCACGATGGAGGACAATAAGTGCATATACAGGGAAGGCGGAAAGCTCCAGCGCGAGATACAGGGTGATCAATTCGGTGGCGCTTGTCATCATCATCAGACCGGCGCTTGAAAGGAGGAGGAAGAAGGGAAGTTCCCTCCAGGCATCGCGGCGCATGACGGGCGGCGAATCGGAAAGAACGAGAACAAGAACCAGTGCAGCAGCAATAACCGTCTTCATCAACTGGGAAAAGAGATCCACCCTGTATATACCGGGATGGAAGGGTTCGCCGGTCATGCCAAGGGTGATGAGGCAGGCACCCAGGCCGAGAAGGGAACCCGCAAAGGCCACCCGCCACACATGGAGAACCGACAGGCCAAGGATCAGGCACTTGAAGACAAGAATGGCGGCCAGGAAGATTGTCAGCTCGGGAAGAATCAGGAGGACGTTTGCCATCGATCAAAAGCCCTCCATGAGTATTTGTGTGGTCGGATCAATAAGACCAAGAATCAGGTTCGGGAAGAAGCCAAACAGGATCAGCACCGCCACCAGAATGGCGCGGGGAAGCAGTTCCCACCCCACCATGTCGGTAAGACCATCCCACTTGGGGTTCCTGGGTCCGAAGAAAGCCTGCTGAAAAACGCGAAGGATATACATCGCCGTGAGGACAAGACCCGCCACGATGGCCGCACCAAGAATGGGATATGTCTTCATGGCAGCCAGGAAGACCAGCAGTTCCGCCCAAAAGCTCGCCAACCCGGGAAGTCCCGCACCACAAAGCCCCGCAATAATGAAGATGGTCACGGCCCGGGGCATCTGGGAGCCAAGGCCGCCAAAGTCGGAAATTGTCTTGGTGTGCGCCTTGTCATAAATATAGCCAACGGTGCTGAAGAAAAGTGCCGTCATGATTCCATGGGCAAACATCTGGAAGACCGCCCCATTGAAGGCATCGGCGGATGCAACCCCAAGCACACCAAGGTTAAGACCCAGCAGGACGATTCCCATGTGGGAAACCGAGGAAAAACCGATGACAAACTTGAAATCCGTCTGACGAAGGGCCACGAAGGCTCCGTATAGAATACCGCATGCGGCAAGGACGGCAAACAAGGGCGCCCAATACGTCGCGCCTTCGGGAAGCAACCGAATCCCCACAACCAATATACCGAATGCACCGAGCTTCATCAGCACGCCTGCATGGAGCATTGAAACGGCCGAGGGAGCGGCAACGTGGCCGCTTGGTGACCATCCGTGGAACGGAAACATCCCTGCCAGAACGCCAAAACCAAGATAGACAAAGGGATAGACGAACTTCTGAAACTCAATTCCGAACGTATGCCGCCCAAGTTCCACCATGCTGAACGTGCCCAGCCCGGCCACATGATAGATGGCAAGGAGTGCGGGGAAGAGAAGGGCGCTCCCGACGAGGAGATACAGCATCAGCTTCATCGCGGCGTATTCCTTCCGCGTGCTTCCCCAAATGAGAATCAGGGGGTACATGGGAACAACCGCAATTTCGTAAAAAAAGAACAGCAGAAACAGATCCTGGGTCATGAAGACACCGTAAACACCGACCACGAGGAGCGTCATGAAGGCGAAGTATTCCTTCACCCGATATGCAAGGGACCACATCGTCAGCACCCCGGTAAACCAGACCAGGGAGTTGAGCATAACAAGGAGCACACCGAAACCATCAACGGCCATGTGCCATGTAATACCAACAGCAGGGACCCACGGAACGATTTCCTCGAATTGCAATCCACCAACGGTTTGATCGTAGGCCATCCAGACGATGGCGCTCAGGATAAGGGCCAGAAGGGAAAAGGCAACACTGATCCAGCGAACCATTTGATCACGACCGGCAGGAACAAGCATCACCGCCGCCGTTGCCAGAACGGGGCAAAGAAGTATCAAGCTCAGGATCGGGATACCCATTAGCGTTCCTATCTTGACCCGAGGAAATAGCCTGCCAGCGCCACAACAACGACACCGGAGGCGATATACGCCTGCACCCAGCCGGACTGAAGCCGGGCCGTCCAGCCACCTGTCCAGCGGGTGACATCAGCCAGCCTGTCAGCCCCACCATCCAGAAGATCCACCTCCACCCGATGCAACACCGTCGCCATCAGTTGAATGAATCGCGCAAAAACAGCCTGATAGACATCATCGACATACCATTTCCTGCTGAAGAGACGATGGAGGACAGGAACGGCACCCACGAACCCCCGGCGCGTCGCCCGGCTTCTTCCGAAGTCCCACCAGGCTACGAAAACTCCTGCCAGCGCGCACAGAATTGCGGGCAACATGGAGAGAAGGGAATGATGGGGAACGTCCAAAAGAAGAATCGCTGCGAGGGGTCCGAGAATCAGCCCACCCAAAACGGTGGCAATGGTCAGGAAAATAATCGGCCCAAGAATCACCGGAGACGAATCATGGACCGTGGCATCGGCCTCCAATGGTCGATCAGGAAGTATGATGAAAAAGACCATGCGAAAGGTGTAATACGCCGTGAGGAATGCGGCAAAAAGGGCGAGGAACCAGATGAGATGATACCCACCATGGGAAAGGGACGCCAGGACTTCCTCCTTGCTGAAGAATCCCGCAAGGGGGGGGAGACCGGCGAGGGATGCCCCACCAATCACCAACCCGGCAGTGGTCCACCGCATGCGCCGTCCGCCACGGCGCCCGATTTCCCGCATGTCATTCGTTTCAAAGTGATGGATATACGAACCGGCGCAGAGGAAGAGAAGCGCCTTGAAGACGGCATGAAGAATGAGGTGCAGAATACCTGCAAGGAGTCCCCCCGCTGCAAGCGCCGCGAGCATGAAGGCAAGCTGCCCAATGGACGAATACGCCAGCACCTTCTTCAGGTCGGTTTCCACCATGGCGATCGTCGCCGACATCAGGGCGGTAAAGATTGCTATACACAGGACGACCAGTATTGCCGTCTCCGACGCCATGAAAAGGGGATGCAACCGGGCAAACAGAAAGACACCCGCGGCCACCATCGTTGCCGAGTGGAGCAGGGCGCTCACCGGGGTTGGGCCCTCCATCGCATCGGGAAGCCAGGTGTGAAGGGGAAACTGGGCGCTTTTCCCCATGATTCCCATGAAGATCAGTAGCACCAGAAGGGTCAATGTCCCCTCCGAAACCATGGTGGTCAGGCCGGTTTCAGCGTCCAACAGCGCGGGAATATGGGCCATTCCACTGATGTTGATGATCAGGAGAATGCCAATGAGCAATCCCGTGTCACCAATCCGGGTCAAGAGGAAGGCCTTCCGTGCAGCTGCGCTCGCCGAGGGCTTTTCGTACCAGAACCCGATGAGGAAAAAGGAGGCCAACCCCACCAGTTCCCAGAAGATCAGCGCCTGAAGGAGGTCCACTGCATAGACAAAGCCCAGCATCGCCCAGCCAAACAAACCAAGGAGGGCGAAGTAGCGCGTCTTGGCAGGATCATGGTGCATATACCCGATGGAATAGACCTGGACAAGGAACGTAATCAGGGCAACGACGGCACCAAAGGAAAGGGAAAGGCCGTCGAACATGAAACCGAAGGACAGTTCAAGGGATCCACTCGAAAGCCAGACAATACTTTGTGTTTCCGATGGTCCACCAAGGAGGAGCAGAAACGCACCCACCACCGACACCGCTCCGCCCCCGAGGATCAATCCCTGGGCAATACGGTGAGCCTTCATGCAAAACAGCATGGCAGTGGCGAAGGCCACAAGGGGTGTAAAGATGACAACGATGGCGAGAATGGCAGGATTCATGGGGTACCGTTCATCCCCTTATTTCCCGGATTTCTTCAACATCCACATCATGACGGGCGCGATACAGCACCATGAGGATCGACAGGAAAATGGCGACCTCGGCAGCTGCGAGTCCAATAATGACGAGTACAATGATCTGCCCGACGACAGGATCCACTGCTGTATAGTAGTTAAAAGCCATGAAGTTGATGCTTGCTGCATTGAGCATCAACTCGATTCCAACAAGAATGGTGACGAGGTTCCGGCGGGACATGATGGCAACAAGACCGGCAGAAAAAAGCACGAGAGAAACGAGAAGGAAGGCGGAAAGACTCATGATTTATCAGCCTCCCGGCGGGCCACCAGCACGGCGGCAATGATGGCCACGGAAAGACAGATTGCCAACCCGATGAAGAGGGGGCTGTATGTCGTCAGGAAACCATGACCGATTTGCTCCACCCCCCATGCAGCAGCCCCGGCGGGTTCTTCGCGAAGGGGGAATTCCGTCGTCATGATCAATCGGGCCATGACGGCAAGGAAGAGAATCGCCGCAATTGACGAAAGGATCACCTTGATTTCCGAGTGTTTCATTTTCTTCGCCAGGGAAACGGAAAGCATCAGGGCAAACACCATGGCGACGGAAATCCCACCAATATAGATCAGGATCTGCATGGCCGCCACGAAGGGGCTTCCCAGATAAAGATAGATACCGGCCACGCCAAAAAGGGTCAGCCCCAGGCCGATAATGCAATGAAGGGTGTGCGGCACGAGGGCGGCGTATATCGCCCCGGCCATGGCAAGAATCATGAAGGCGGCAATGACAAGGGTTGCGATCATGCTTTTTCGTCCCCATCGTCGTTCTCTTTTGCCTTGGCCTTTGCCTCGGCATCCGCCTTACGCCGCGCTTCCCGCTCCTCTTTCTTCTTCCGCTCGATTTCCCGAAGCGTTCCCAGGGCCGTCTCCTCCGTGGCCTTCCATTGGTCCAGAAGGTCGTAAAAAAAGTCCTCCCGGGAATACCCCGCCTTGTCATATTGCTTGGAGTAGCCCAGGGTGTCGGTGGGACAAACATCCAGGCAAAGCCCGCATTCGCTGCAAAGAGCGAAGTTCAGATCGAAGGTGTCGGGGCGCTTGAAGGCCAGCCCATCCTTGCGCGAACCGGTGATGGATATACAATTCGACGGGCAAATCTTTTCGCACTGCAGGCATGCAATGCAGTTGTGGGAGCCGATGTCATCCTTTTCAATCAGTACGATGGCATTGCGTTGCACCTTGGAGACAACGGCCCGCTCCCGGGGATATTCAACCGTGACCGGCTTGCGGAAAAAATGACGAATGGTCACCCCCATTCCCTTCAGGAGGGACCTGAAGCCACGATAGACATCGGATATCATTTCCATGGTCGGCTCCCTAGATGAGTTTCACGATGATGGCAGTCACCAACAGATTCGCCAGCGCCAGGGGCACAAGCAACAGCCAGGCAAAACGGAGCAGCTGGTCAAAGCGCAGCCGGGGGAACGTCCAGCGGAACCACATCATCAGAAAGATGAGGAAGTAGACCTTGATGAAAAACCAAACGAATCCCGGAAGAATCGGCCCCTGCCAACCACCCAGGAACAATACCGTGGCAAGGGCGCAGACGATGATCATGCTGGAGTACTCGGCAAAGAAAAACAGCCCGAAGCGCATCCCCGAATATTCCGTGTGGAAGCCGCCCACCAGTTCGGATTCCGCCTCGGGAATGTCAAAGGGGGCGCGGTTGGTCTCCGCCGTTGCGGCGATGAAAAAGATGATTGCCGCCAGGGGTTGCACCACGATGTAGGGAATTGTGGATTGCTCCATGACGATTTCATGGAGGCTCATCGTCCGTGCCATGATGACGACCGCCAGCACGGAGAGGATCAGCGGCACCTCGTAGGCGATGTTTTGCAGGATCGAGCGAACGGCTCCAAGAAGGGAGTATTTGTTGTTCGATCCCCATCCCGCCGCAAAGATGCCCACAACGGCCATTCCACTGAATGCCAGCACGAGAACCAGGGCGATATCGTAGTCATGAAACACCCAGTTTTCGGAAAGGGGAAAGAGCGAGCAAATGGCAATGATCGGCGTGAAGAGCACCACCGGGGCCACCAGATATAGTTTTCTACTCACATGGCGCGGCGTGATCAGTTCCTTGCTCATCAGCTTGATCATGTCGTAGGTCGTCTGGAGCAGCCCGAAGACGCCCCGTTCGGTCGGCCCCATGCGGCGCTGCATTCTTGCGGCAACCTTGCGCTCCATCCAGACAATCATCAGGGCATTAATGGCCAGAAAGCCCATGATGACCGTCACCGCCGCCGGGATGGCGAACCAGACGCTTCCAAATATTTCCGTGAAGTTTCGTGCCATGGCCTAGCGATCAATCTCCGGGAGGACGATGTCGATGCTGCCAAGAATTGCCACCGTATCGGAAATGGTCGATCCCTTCAATACACGGCGCATGGTAGCGAGGTTGGAGAAGGAGGGCGTACGGAAGTGCATCCGTTCGGGAATTTCGGTTCCATTGCTGACGATATACATGCCGAAATGTCCCCGAGCCGATTCCACGGCGAAGTAGTATTCCCCCTTCGCCGGGGCAATTTTCCGGGGAACCTTCGGAGCCATGACGGGACCAACGGGAAGCTTGCTGATCGCTTGCTCCACGATGGAGAGACTTTCACTGATTTCCTCGACCCGAACCATGAATCGATCGAAGCAATCCCCGCCAGTGCGGGTGGGAACCTTGAAGTCAAAGCGGTCGTAAATACCGTAGGGTTCATCCCGTCGAACATCCCGCTTCTCCCCCGCCGCACGCTGGCAGGGTCCGGTCACGGCAAACTCATGGCAGGTCTTTTTGTCTATATGACCGATGCCCTTGCAGCGGTTTTGGAAGATGACATTGTTCGTCACCAGGTCATCATATTCAGGAAGGCGGTTCCGCAGGTGCTTGCAGAATGCCAGGGTTTCCGACAGGAACTTGTCGTCCACGTCCTCCGTGACCCCACCGAACCGCCCGTAGCAGTAGGTAAGCCGTGACCCGGAGACGAGGTCCAGAATGTCCAGAATTCGCTCCCGATCCTCAAAGCAATACAAAAAGGGGGTAAAACCGCCCAGGTCCATGAGGAGCGTTCCATACCAAAGAAGATGGCTGGATATCCGATTCAGCTCGCAGCAGATAACGCGTATATATTCGGCCCGCTCGGGAACTTCGAGTCCGATGATCTTCTCGATGGCCTGACAATATCCCACATTATAGATCATCCCCGAAAGATAATCCATGCGGCTTGTGTTGGGAAGGAACTGAATGTAGTTCCTGTTTTCCGCCATCTTTTCATGGGCACGGTGCGAATATCCAACAATGGGGTCGGCGGAAAGAATGACCTCGCCCTTCAGGTGAAGACGAAGGCGCAGGACCCCATGGGTGGAGGGGTGCTGCGGACCCATATTGAGGTGATAGGTATCGCGATCCTCATCCCTGCCCACACGAATCAGTTCAGGCATCATCCCCTCCCTTCACGGGACCATCGATGGTGCCGAAATCCTTGAGCAGGGGATGATAATCCGCTCCCTCCTCGGTGAGAATCCGTGTCATGTCCGGATGGTCGGAGAAGGACACCCCAAACATATCATACACTTCACGCTCGTACCAGTTTGCTGATTCGAAGAGATGGGATATCGTCGGGGCCTGCTCACCAACGGGTACATCCACAAGGACGCGATGGCGCTCAACAGGATCAATTTGGGTGAAGTGATAGACGAGACGAAACATCTTTCTGCCAGCCCGTTCATCAAGACAGGTCAACATTTCCAGCCGGTATCCTGACTCGCGGAACACCGTGGAAATACCCACCAGGTCCTCGCGGCGACATGCATGACTGACATGACACCCGGCAGCGGTATCGGCGCAATCCGTCGATTCCAGGTGGGGGAATTGACTCCAGAGAATGTCGAGAACCGGTGAGCTCATGCCTTGAATCGCTTCCCTGCCTTGATCTTCTCCTCAAGGAGCAACAGCCCGGAGATAAGGGCCTCGGGACGGGGAGGACATCCGGGGATATAGATATCGACGGGAATGATCTTGTCCGCCCCTTCAATAATGGCGTATTGATTGGGGTACTTGAAGGGGCCGCCATCAATGGTGCATCCACCAAGGGCAATGGACCACTTCGGCGAGGGCATCTGATCCCAAAGGGCCTGAATTACCGGGCCCATTTTTTTGGAGATCGTTCCGGCAACAATCATCACATCGGCCTGACGGGCGCTGGGGCGGAAGACACCGGCACCGAAGCGATCAAGGTCAAAGCGCGACGCACCGGCAGCCATCAGTTCAATGGCACAACAGGCCAGCCCGAATGTCAGCGGCCAGAGGGATTTCGAACGGGCATGGTTGAGGAGATTTTCCAGGGCATCAATATGGACGAGTGGCCCGGCCTCGACCAGCAACTCCTCCGTCGTCATCTGGTCAGTCGGCTTTTTCATGGGTGTCATCCTCCTGCGTGATCACCACCCCGCGGCCACCACCAAAAACCCCCATTCGCCATGCATATACAAGGGGCGAGGACATGATGAGCAGGAAAAGCGTCACCGCGATCAAGTCCCGCCAGATGTAGGCATCGCTGTTATAGACAACGGCAACGGGGAACAAATAGAGGGCGGCCACCGAGAAGGCAAGAAAGATCAGGGCGAAAAGATAAAAAGCCAGGTCGAAGCGGATCCACGCGCTTCCGATCGTCTCCATGCCGCACTCGTAGGTCTCCTCGGTCTTCTCCCCCCGGGAATGGGGGGCGATGAGGAGGGGCACAAGCACCGGGCCAAGCCCAAGGAATACCCCGGCGAGGAGGAGGGCCCCGAAGAAGCCATATTCGCCGAACATCTCCATGGATCATGCGCCCTTCTGCGGAAGGATCAGGACAATCGCGATAAGTCGACCACGCGATGTCTGAATTTGGACCGCTCAAATACGCTGAGTCAACCCCATTCCATGAACACGGATCAAAATCCGTGGCCGGCGGCCTGCTCCCAATCATGGTTGATCATTGAATGGCCCCGCTCCTCCCCATTTCAGGAGGAAATCGGAAGGATCACGGTGAAGGTGGATCCACGCCCCACCACGCTGTCGACGGTGATCCGCCCCCGGATTGCCTGAATCAACATCTTGGTGACGGCCAGGCCAAGGCCGAGACCCTCGTGTCCGCGGGTGAGCGTGTTGTCGACCTGATAAAATTGCTGGAAGATGAACTTGATGTCCTCGGGGGCAATGCCAACGCCCCGATCCATGACCTCCACATGAAGTTCCTCATCGTGCTGGGAGAATCGGACCGATACCGTGGCTTTTTCGTGGGAGAACTTAATGGCGTTGTCGATGAGGTGGAAAAAGATGCGCCCCAAGGCACGCTCATCACTGAGGACAGTGGGAACGTCGCATTCCACTTCGGGGACGACTTTTACCTTCTGGTCGCGGCGCCGCTGTTCAAGCTTGGGCAGGGTGTCCATGAGCACACTGAGGGGGTCAATGGGCGAAAGGCGCACTTCAAGCGTCCCCTCCGCCTCGATTTCCGCCACCTCGATGAGATCATTGACCAGATGAATCAAGTGCCCCGTATTCTTGGTCACCCGGTTGAGGAGCATGCGCTGGTTCTCGTTGATGGGGCCGACGCGCTCATCAAGGATCAGGTCAACGAACCCCGACATGGAGGTGAGGGGGGTGCGCAGTTCATGGGAGATTATGGAAAGGAAATTGGACTTCAGCTGGTCGAGTTGCTTCAGATCACTGTAGGCCTTGGAAAGGTCGGTGGTAACCTCGTGATTGTCGATGGTGAGGGCGGCCTGGCTTGTAAACCAATCAAGTTCCCGAAGGGCGGTTCTTGATATCGATCTGGGCGGAGAATCGAGACTCCTGTCTGCGAAGACCAACCCGCGAAGCCCCCGTTGGGTGTTCAACGGGGCGATGACAAATTCATCGTCGAGGAGCGAGGCGAGGGCCGGTGGAAGGCGACTTCCAAGGCGATCCTTGCAACCAAGGCGCGGCCCCCGCCAGAGGGCGACTTCCTCGAAGATCGATCCCCTTCCCGACCCGGAATTTGTCGGGTGGGTGGAAAAGGTCAGCTTTCGAAGCTGATCGGTAATCGGATTTTCGGGGGGAATGCGTTGGTGAATGGTTACCCAATGGACGCCAATGGAAAGCGATTCGAGTTCCTCCTGGGCCTGGGCCGGATCGGCGGAGGCGGGTGTTTCCATGAAGGATACCCGGCGTTCCTCCAGAAAGGCCTCCTCCTCAGCAAGCTCCTTGGCAATGGCTTCCATTCCTTCCCTGGATTCGTGGGTCAGACAGGTATGGCCCCGCAGGACTCCCTGGGCCTCGTCATGAATAAAAAACAGAACCCGGGAGTAGGCCAGACCGGTGGGTGCGACGAGTCCAGCCAGAAGGATTGCGTAGATATCATCAATATCGGTTTTGGAACTCAGGGCGCTCGAAAGCTGAAGGATCCAACCGATTTGGTTTTTCATGCGACGCACATTGTCGTCGGCCTGCTGGGGTGTTGTCATTTAAATCCGCCGTCAGGAATTGGCTGTTCGCAGGTACTTAGTCATGGTCAGGATCGTCCCACGGTCGGGGGGGTAATCGTAATCCACCTCATCCATGAAGTTCCTGATAATGTATGTTCCCAATCCACCACGGCCTCCCTTTTCCGTAAATTCCTCAATGGATTCGACCCCGGCTTTTTCCTGGGCCATTCCGATTCCATTGTCGATGACCTGAACCCGGAGGCTGCTGGCATTGATGCAGACGCGCAGGAGGAGGACACAATCTTCCGGCAGGTTTTCCGCTGTGATTTTGCCTTTGCTGTCGAG
>JAFIGB010000157.1 GCA_020831705.1 Candidatus Sumerlaeia bacterium
CAGAGCATGTCCAGCGCGACGGTGAAAAACCGGTCCACCTCCTCCTTCTTGGCCTGCAGGTCGAGTTCCGCCCGCTTGAGGGAGTCAATGTCCCGGACAACACAGACGATCCCCGCAGGGGCATCTCCCCGGGTGAAATAGACTGTGGAACGAAGGTCGAACCAGGTGCGCCCTGTTGGAAGATCGAGATAATACTCGGCCCTTCCTGATTGCCCGGTGCGTAATGTTTCCTCAAGGGCCCTGCGAATTGGGCCGAGGGCATGTTCCGGAAAATTGATATCGTCAATGTGATAACCAACGAACTGACTGGGAGGGAGGTGAAGTTGCTCTCCTTCCGGTTGATAGAAACTTTGAATCACCAGATCATTGCTGAGGACGAAAATAAGGTCCTTCATGCTGGCGATATAGGCAAGCATGCGTTCCTCTCGTTTTCGCATGGCACTGTTGGGATTAATGCGGCGAAAATTCCTGCGATGTTGACGGTGCCTGCGGCGCCTCACCGTGTTGCATTCTCCTTTGCCAGTTGATCGATTCGGGCGGATTATGACCTGAAGAGAATCGGAACATTGCCACCGTGGTCATTATCACCTCGTTGATGACGCTCGTGTCAATCTGTTCCCCTTGTGGCAAAAGTGCTGAAGGCTTGGGCGGACACGCCGGGCTGTATAGACGGCCAGCCAAAACAAAAGCCGCCCGGGTGGGCGGCTTTTGTCCTGAAAACGATGTGTTCCTCCGGGTGGTCAGCCGATGATGCCGCCACGGTCGCCCGAGGAGGAGATCCCCTTGATGAACCTCTTGAGGGCGTACATGTCGTTGCAGTGCATGTGGGCCTCCTCAAGGGTGATTTCCTTGCTGCGAATCATGTCGGCGAGGGACTGGTCCATCGTCCGCATGCCATCCTCGCGGCCGGTCATGACGCCGTTGATGTCGGAAATGCGATTCTCGCGGATGAGCTTGGCGACCACGCCGTTGTTGACCAGAATTTCCATGGCGGCGCGACGACCCTTGCCATCGGCGGTTTTCACGAGGCGCTGGGTCATGGCGGAGAGAATGTTGAGGGAAAGCTGGTCGCGGAGCATCTCGTGTTCCGCCTGCTCAAAGTTGCCCAGAATACGCTGGATCGTGTGAACCGCGCCACGGGTGTGGAGGGTCGAGAACACCAGGTGCCCCGTTTCCGTGGCCTTGATGGCGATGCGGATCGTCTCCACGTCGCGCATTTCACCAACGAGGATGACGTCGGGGTCGGCACGGAGGGCCGAGCGAAGCGCCTCGGCGAAGGAGGCCACGTCGGTTCCCACTTCGCGCTGGCTGATCAGCGACTTCTTGTTTTCGTAACGGTACTCCACCGGGTCCTCAACCGTGATGATGCGTCGCGACTCGAGGGTGTTGATATGGTTGATCATTGCTGCCAGCGTGGTCGATTTACCCGAACCGGTCACGCCGGTTACCAGCACCATGCCGCGGTGGTTTTCCGCGATGTCGCAGATGACCTTGTCGAGCTTGAGGCCCTCGACGGTGGGGATGGTGAGGGGAATGCTGCGCAGGGTGACGCACAACTTGCTGGACTGGAAGTAGGCAACCACACGGAAACGCCCCACACCGGGGATTTCGTAGGAGAAGTCAATCTGGTAGTTTGCTTCCAGATCGCCCTTGAGGTGCTCGGGCATGATCTCCAGGAGGAGATTACGCATGTCGTCGCCGGAAAGGGGAGGCGTGTCGACACGCTTGAGGTCGCCGCGAATACGGAAATAGGGGGGCGTGTCCTCCAGGAGGTGAATATCGGAGCAGTTGTTCTTTACCGCTCCTTCGAAAAGGGCCCGGAAGTTTATCGCCATGTGTCAATGATTCCTGCAAGTTTGGGGATGATCCTCCGCCATGCAACCAAGCGGAATATGGAGAAGTGCAAAGGAGGCACCAGGGTGTCAATTGTGATATCCCAGTCCAAAGACGCAATCAGGGGGCACCCGTGGTTGACAATCATTTCCCCCGGCACCAACATTTCCTCCGAAGTTGGATTGATCAAGAACCATGTTATCCGGGGGCGGAGCACCACCATGAGTACCCTTCCCATTGTCGCGTTCTGTCTTGGTCTGTTGGGAGTCATGCTTTTCTACGGCGGGCTGGCGGAAGTCAGTGCCCTTCCCATGGCAGCGGGTGTCCTCGCCGGTATTGCCGCCCTTCTTTTCGGCGACAAGGAGTCCCCCATGGGGACACGCATTGCCGGCGGCGTTTCGATTCTCTTCTGCCTGACTCCTGTCCTGATTCCTGTGGTACGGGAGTTTCGCCTCGAACAGCTTGCCGCCCAGCGTGCCGCCCAAACCCGTCCCACTTACGCCCAGCTGGAGGAGCGCATCGGGGAAATCAAGCCGATGATTGAAGAGTACCACGAACGGCAGGGATATTACCCTGAGATTCGCGGGTCGGAGTTTTTGCCCTTTGTCGGTTCCGACGGCAGGCTCCGTGCCTCCGAGCCAATGCGCGGCCTCGACGTCCCCAACGATCCCTTCTCGCCCACCAACCGTCCCCTGCGCTGGGCGGTTGTCCGTGACCGCGGGGTCCTCATTGTCAGCGTGGGCCAATCGGGGGTTGCCGAATACCCCATGCCCCCCGTGTTGATGGATGGTGAACCGGCATCGCCCTGGGCGGGCTTCGCCCTCACCGGCACCGATCCCCGCCATCGAACCTACGATCCCACCAACGGTGCCCTCAGCCTGGGTGATGTCGTCACCTTCGTGGGTCGGATGGAATACGAGGAGGCCATGGAGCCGCTCTTCGAGGCCTGGGATTACGTCCATTCCCGGCACCCATGGGTTCACCCCGCTGACAGGCCACGGCGTTCCCGGGGCGACACCAGTATTGACCAGGATTCACAAAGTGCCCGCGACGCACGGGGTGCCCGGGAACTTCTTGATCAGGGGCGTTATCTGTCGGCGCTGGCCCTTGCTTCCCGCGCCGTCCGCGAGCGCCCCCGCCACCTCGCCCAGTGGACGGATGCGGAAACGGAAGTCGGCCTCATTCGGGGGATGGCCTTTTATCATCTCGGTTGTTATCGAGAAGGAGCCGACGCCCTTCTGGAGTACGTCGACCTCCATCCCAATGATCCCCTGGGGCATTTCTATCTTGGTGCATGCCTCCATCGTGGAATGCGGCCCGATGACGCCCTCGTCCACCTCGCAGCGGCAGCCATGATCGCCCCCAGCCACCAGATCACGCCCCTGGCAACACAATGCTACGAGGCCGCCCTCGCCCGCCAGTCCCCGCCCTTTCCGTCCCCAAGGGGGCTGTAGGGAATGTCTATATGATGGTGTATATCTGAGCACAAAAAAACGCGATAAAATGGGGTTTTCTGTCTATACACCCGTGTAATGGTTGTGGTGGTTTGTGATGAAAAATAAAGCCGGGGCGAGCCTGTAAGCCGGATTCTGTACGTGCCCGGGGGCACGTGACGGTCATTCCTCCAGGGCCATGCTTGCGCAAGACCTCAAGCTGCCTACCCGCGGGTACCGCACTCCCGGAGGAGTGCCTCGAATCGGGCCAATTCTTCCCGCCTATTTGGCATTGCATCGGGTGGGGTTTTGCAGGCCGCCCTGTTACCAGGACGCCGGTGCGCTCTTACCGCACCATTTCAACCTTACCTGTTCCCCCCCATAAGGAGGGGTCATCGGCGGTGTCTTTTCTGTTCCACTTTCCGTCGGGTTTCCCCGCCCGGCCATTAACCGGCACCCTGCCCTTTGATGTCCGGACTTTCCTCCCGTCGGAAACACTCCGACCGGTGACCGTCCGGCTCACCCCGGCAGGAGCAAAAGACGCCAATCCGCCCCGCCCTGACAAGGGATCTTTTTACTCCGCCCCCTCGTCCCCGGGGTTGAGGCGATATTTTTCACGGACCTTATCCTGCTCCGCCGCCCGCCAATCCGCCCAAATCTGGTCAATGATAGTGTCGAAGGGGCGCGGCTCCCCCTCCCGAACCTCCAGAATCAGGGCGAAATGATAATCCTCGCGGCCGATCTTCACCGGGGAAAGGTCCCCCGGCGCGGGCATCTCCTCATGCACCCACTGGCCGAGGGGGTGGGGCATGGAGTTGGTGCTGTGGAATCCCTCGGGCGCATGGAGGCGGAACGGCCCCAGTTCATCCTCGTCCAATGTCACATCCTCCGGGGAATCACTTTCCTTGAGCAGGGCGTGTGTCCTGTTGGCCCGCTGCCAGGCATCCCTGCGTGATTCATTGACAAAGGCGGGGTTGCGGTGGCCCTCCGGGTTCATGGCGAAGCGCCACACGACGGCCCTGTATGTCGGGGGGAGGGTGTATAGTTCATCCAGGTTTTCCGTGTAAAACCGCTCAATGGCGTCCGGCGGCGAGGTGATCGCGGCGAGCTCGGCGCTCATCGCCCGGGCCATCTGCCAGTGGGCAATGACGGCATCGTATAGACGCTTGTAGTCCTGCGACGATCGAACCTCCCGGGCGCGCGACCCTGTATAGACAAGGAAGTTCTGCACGGCGCGGCGCCCGAGGGAGGAGTAAAACTCCGGCCTAGAGTCGTCCCCGTGGACACCGGGGGTCCACTGGCGGACGTCCTCCCACGTATAGACACGACCCTCCAGCTCGAAGGCGGGATCCTCAGGGTCGGGAACCTCCTCCAGCCCCCCGGGGGGCCAGTGCCTGACAAGACCGCGCTCCTCCTCCTCGAGGGAAAGCTGGTCCTCGCGCCAGTCCGCAAAGTGCTCGCGCAGCCACATCTGCACAACGCGTTGGCGAACGTCGTCAAAGTCCGGCATCCCCTCGGGTCGCACTCCGTATAGAACGCCATACATGAAGCCGTGGGTGGTTTCCACCGGGCCGAACCAGGGGTCGTCGGGGTCTGCATTGCTGAAGACATCGAAAAGGTCCTCGCGAAGACGGTCGCGACCCCTCCAGCCAAAATAGCCGTCGGTATCCACGCCCTGGCTTCGGTAGAAGCGCCGTGCCACATCGCGGAAAGTCTCGCCGCTTTCCTCCATGGCGTTGAGTTCCTCCTCGATGCCGGCGAGAACGGCCTCGTCAGCCACGCCATGCTCGACGAGAAGCCGGGCGCCCCCGACCTGCTCCTGTTGCTCAAAAAGGGAGGGATTAGCCTCCATGTAGCGCTTGAGGAGATCATCGGGGGGAAGGGCCTCGCGGAGGGCGCGCATTTCCCAGACCAGCGGGACAAGGAGGCGCTCCAGGGCGCCGATGATTTCCGGGTCCACCTCATGGGAGCTGGCACCGGTCCGTTCCGCGCGACCGGGGGCATCGTCCATGTCCTCGAGGAGAATCTGGCGGGCGGCGGCGGGATCCTGAATGCTGAAATCGAGGTAAAGAGCCTCGGGATGGAAGATTTCCAGGGCCTGTTGGTATATACGCAGGAGTTCCAATTCCCGCGGGTCATTCGTCGTGCTTGCAGTGAGGTGAACGGGAAGAAGGAAAAGGATGGCGAGGATGAGAAGGGGGCGATTCATGAAATACTCCATCGATAAATAAAGGACGGGGAAGCCGAAGCTCCCCCGTCGCAATGAGACTAGGTTATTGGGCCCTTGGTTGGGTTCTTAGTAAAGATCCCATGTCGGGTTGGAGGTTTCGATGACTTCCTCGGCGGAGGTCACAATCACCTCATCCACCCAGAAGACTCCGGGGTTGAAGAAGTGGGTGGCGAGGGCAGCGTAGTTCGGACCACCAAGGTTCAGGGGTGAGGAGAGGTAGTAGCCCCATGCATTGCCCGTGCCGGGTTCAAGGCCGGCGAAGCTGTTCACCCATGTATCGCCATCTTCACTGGTGAAGATATAGAGGCGGCCAAATGAGGTGGTAGCGCGAAGGGCGGCGGTGATGAGGTAGTCGTTGCGGTCACTCTCGAAGGTGTCGGAGAGGAATGTATAGCGGAAGGGATCGGGGTTGGTGGGATATTCAAGGCGGAGCGAGGAACCCTCGCCTCCGAAGGGCTCATCCGTTTCAATGCTGATTTCACGGTCGGGGTCGGGATCAAGATCTCCGGCGCCGTTGATATCAACAAGGTTCCATCCATCAGGAACGAGACCGTCCCAGTTTTCGAAGTTGCTGGTAAAGAGGGTTTCACGTCCGGCATCGGGAACCAGTGTGTAGGTCACGACACGCTCGCCGACAATGTCGAGGGAGTCGGTGACAATAATACGCAGGTCAATGGTGTCGCCGTCTTCAGCTCCAGAAGGCATCTCCAGAAGGTAGGTGAAGTCCTCGGGGCCGGTTGTATCGGTGGCATCAATGGTGCCGTTGTTTCCGAGATCGAACTCAACGGTGGTGTAGTCACCCGATCCGCCACGGGGCGTGACGGTAATGGTGGTGTCCTCTCCAAGCCAGTCGCCATTGATGGGGCGAACTGCCATTGTGATGGGCTCGGCTTCAAGCTTCTCAAGGTAGACTTCATCGATGAGAATGTGCCAGGGAAGGCCATCAACGCCACCATTTCCTGCAACAAAGCGAACTTCGAGGTCGTCGAGTTCATCAAGGAGGAAGGTGTCTGTTTCGAAGAGAGTCCAGTTTTCGACGGTAGGTGCCGTCGTTCCCGTGACTGTACCGACAGGCACACCATTGGCCTGAACGGAGAAGTTGCGCATCATCTGGTTGGCAACAGCATTGTCCACATCGCTCTTGTACCAGAAGGTGAGGCGGTAAATGCCATCCTCTTCAGCGGCGGTCACTTCCTCAAATTCCTGAAAAATGAAGAAGCTGAATCCATCGTCGGTGAGACGCATGGAGGCGGAGGATCCATCGGCACCATCGGTGGTGAGCTGGGTGGCAGTCTCGCCCTGGAAGCCTTGGATGGTCCACGCATCGGTGTCCACACCGTCCTCAAAGTCATCCAACATCTGGGACTGGGCGTAGGCGCTGCCGCCTACCAGTCCGACCGCAAGCATGGTCGCAAAAAACCTTTTCATATTCTTGTCACCTCATTCATGTGAGAAATCGGCCCCGGTGTGCGCCGGAACATAACCATTAACAAAGCCAGCGCCTTTGGAGGTAAAGGGATAAGGCTCCAACAAGAGGGTACAGTTGGCCTGTTTTTGGAGCGCCATCTGACCCAGTCAGGCCCGCCGAAGAGCCACCCTGACCAATTCCGCCATCCCAAAGAGGAACACAAGAACCGCACAAAGGGGCAGGGCGAGAAGGAAGACAATGGGTTGCAGGTACCACGGGCCGCGGCTGGTGTCGGTGAGCGGGGGAGGGATCCTCGTGGGGCGCTGGAGGGCGTCCTGACGGCGTTTTTTCGGTCGATTACCGCCTTCCGGTTCGCCGCTCCCCTTGACGGAAACAGAGACCGGAACGACCATGGGTGTTTTCCCCTCGCGCAATTTCGGATCCTCGCACCACTTCGCGAGGGGCTCGATGGTCTTGTCCCATGTGTAATGTTTTCGCACCAGGTCCCGGGCATTTTCGGAGCGCCGCCGCACGTCCTCGTGGTGGCTGAGAAGGCGCGTGACCACCCGGGAGAAGCCCTCCATGTCGTCGGGGTCCAGGGTCCATCCTGCCTTGGAGCGGTTGATTGGCTCGGCAAGCTCGTCGTAATTGTTGTGAATGACAGGGAGCCCGGCCCAGAGGAAGGTGACCGTCCGCGTGGGGAAGGCCAGTTCCCGCTCGGCGTTCGCGGGCATCAAATCCACGGCTGCTCCACAATTTCGCAGGCGGCCAAGAAGGTCGTCGAAGGCCATGACGCCGGCCATTTCCACCTGGGGATGTCCTTCGAGAAACTCCTGAAGGGCATCGAAGCGACCCTGGGAGACATCGCCCGCGGGATGGGGACCACCGATGAAGAGCAGCTTGCCCCGCTCCTTTTCCTCCAGAACGGAGACAAGGGTGCGAAGGGTCTTTTCCGGATCCTGCCAGGGGAGAAACATACCCGAGAAGACAAAGGTGTCGCACTCGCGATCCTCCGCCGGTTCGGGCAGGCCGGGGGAGAGGGAAAAGGGAATGACGGGACAAAGCGTGGCCCGGGGGTTGTGCCCGGCCTGGATGAGGAAGGGGAGGAAATAATGGCGCTGGAAGGCCCCGCTGCAGGTCACAAAGTCGGCGCGGGCCAGGGCCTGAATTTTCTCCCGCAGGTCGGCCTCGTGATCCGGGGAGCTCCAAAGGCGGCGCTCAAGGAGGTGTGGCCCGGCCAGATCGATGGCAACGGGACACCCGGGGTCGCGACGCATCTCGCCCACGACACCCCAGTGCTGAAAGACGATGGCGTCGGGGCGGTGTTTGGCAATAAATTCGTCCAAGCGGGAGCGCTCGAAGGTCTCCACCCCGGGAACGGTGCCGAGGGGAATATCGCGGCCGCGAACGGAATCCGCCGCAAAGGCAATGATGACCTCGCCGCTGTTGGCGGCCCGCAGGCCGAAGCCCAGGCTCCATGCCCTCATGCCCGCTCCCGTGGTGGGAAGTCCCGGCAGGGGGAGGGGTTCGGTGGTGAGGACAAGAATCTTGGGGGCCATGTTCGGTTTCATCCCTGCGGAAGATCTCAACGTCGCACAACAGTGGCACCGGCGTGCTCCGTGGGCAAGTCGGGAGATGGGGAGAAGGCGGGGGAAATGATCGGCACCCCGACCCCCCGACTGTCAACGCGCCGAATAATCCTTGATTTTAACCCCCTGCGCCGCCGTACACCTTCGGCGGGAACACCATCAGCATGGGACTGCGACGAACTCCCGGCCCCTATTTTCCGGCTCCCTGCGACCATAAAGACAACCTGCGACCATGCCGCCTCCCCTGAAAGACTTCCTCGACAAAACACCCGGTCCCCTCCTTGATCGCCTTCCGCCGATCCGTCAGGATGTTGCCGCGAAGATATTTTTGGCCCTGCTTGTCTTTGCCGGGTTCATGCTCCTGCTGCGTTTTGTGGCCCTGGGGGCGGACTTCCCCGCCGAATCGCGCTTCGCCCGTGATGGGGTCCTCTATACGGACGAGGGATGGTACGCCAACAACGCCATCGCATGGGCGCGGACGGGAAATTGGTACAACGAGGGGGACATGAATTTTGCCCCCAGTCTTCCCATCCAGCAGGTGTTCCATGCCGTTTCGTTTTCCATTTTTGGGGTTTCCGCCGCTTCCGCCCGCCTTTCCTCGGCAATTCCCCATGTGATCTCCGCCCTCCTTGCCGCATGGATTGCATGGCGATATTTCGGGCGATGGAGTGCCCTCCTCATCCTGCTGCTCATGGGCACGAACTACTTTTTCTTCACATACAGTCGCCTCGCCCTGGCGGAAAATCTGGTTCAGGCGTTCCTCATGGCAACGGCGGCCCTGCTGATTCTTGCCCGGGAGCGCTACCTGGTGGCGCTTTCCCTTGCTGCGGGTGTTTGCTTTGCTCTCTCGGTTCTCACGAAAACGAGCGGCATTGTCGCCGGGCCGGGCCTTCTCATTGCCATTTGGGCCATTCAGAAAACGTGGCGGGATCGAATAATCTCCGCCTTTTCCTGCTTTGGCATTGCCGGAGTGATGATTGTGGCGCACCGGATCTGGCTGCACACCTACTTCCACATCGATGCCGCCTTCTTCAGTTCCATCAACCTGGGGATGAACCTCGATACCGACCGGTTCTTTGCCATGGTTCGCCGGACGATCTATCGCATTCGCCGGGTGGATATGGCGCTGTATCACCTGCTGATCGCCATGGGTGTCGTCCATGCGGTATTCAACAGGCAAATCCTCCGTCACCCCATTGTGTTGTCCTGCGTGGCGTTCGTGGGACTTTACCTCCTTGCCTTCGCCGTCTATGCAAATATCCAACCGCGCTACTGGGCGGCGATTTCCGCACCGCTGGCGCTGCTGGTTGCCGCGGGCGTCAAGGGCTTCGCCGATCTGGCCCGTCGCCCCGGCATCGGCGGATACGCCCTCCCCATTGTCCTGGGTATTCTTGTCTATTCCTTCGTGGACAACCTTTGGAGCAAGGCGTCGTACTTCACCGACCTTGACTACAGTTTTGCCGAAATGAGCGCCGACGTGAAGGCCCGCATGGATGCCAATCCGGACGTGGACCAGGTGCTCCTTGGCCACTTTTCCACGACACTTGCCCTTTACGAGGACCTCCGCTGGGTCAATGACATCTACGGCGCCGACCCGCTGGAGTACCGCCTGCGTCTTCATCGCCCGCAATACATGATCACCGAGGATGTCTATACGGAGGACACCCACCGCCGCGGCCCCATCATTCGCGGGGAACCGATGTTTGGCGAGCGCGTCGAGGTCGTGGACCACTTCTACGAGATCGAGGAAATCGCTGTCTATAAAGTGCTGCGCAACTACAAGGACTACCACATCCACTTCTACCGCCTCCACGAGCGCCTGGACGTCGATTGGGAAATTCCCGCCGACTACCCCACGGAGCTGCGCGAGGTACCCATCGCCCCCGAGCGTCGCGGTGATGCCGACGACGACGATTGAGGCCCGCCATGACAAATGCAAAACCCCTTCGAGTCGCCATGCTCTACGACATGCAGACGTGGGTCCTCGGAACCATTGCCGAGCATACAAAGCGCCACGCCGCCCGCCCCGGTGTCCTTGAGATCCACCCCATGAAGGCCCCGCGCAAGCGCCGCCATCTTCCCGATCTCCTGCGCAATTACGACATCATTCATTATCTTTCCCCGGGCGATTTCTACCGTCTCGGCCCCGCCACCGCCGCACCCACCATCATCACCGTCCACCATGTCGCCACCCGCGTCACCGAGCGGCTCAACACCATGGGGCACCTTGCCGATGTCCTTTGCCCCATCAATGCCGAGTGCCATGGCCAGATCGAGGAACTGCCGGGCCTCAGGGGGATCCCCATGATCCGCACCTCCATGGGGGTGAACACCGAGTTTTTCCAATTCAAGGAGGATGGCCGGGCCACGTTGCTGGAGCGCTCCGGCGCCCCGGAAAACGCCCTTTTTCTCGGCCTTTCCGCCAAGAAGAACTCCAACGAGGACGACCGGAAGGGCTTCGACAGGTATTGGGCGCTTCTGGCGAAGCTGAAGGCCGAATTTCCCGTTCCCGTGCGCCTTGTTCTCTTCGGTCCCGGCCCCGAAGTCCCCTTTGGGTGGCAACCCGGGGACATTCCCGGCGAAATTCGCGACATGGTCTGGATGCCCGGGTTCGTGCCCCTGGAGGAGCTTCCCCTCCTGTATAGCGGTCTTGATTTCTATCTCTGTCTGAGCCGCATCGAGGGCGGCCCCTACCCGGTCATGGAGACCATGAGCTGCGGCGTGAAGGTGATCTCCACCACGGTTGGCATCGTTCCCGAGCTTGTCGAGGAGGGGCGGACCGGTTTTATCGTCGATGGGGATAATTACCTCGACCGCGTGCCGGAGATCCTTGCCGACCTCCATGGCGGAAGGATGGATGTCGACGGCATTTCGCGGCGTTCGCGGGAACTGATCCTGGAGCGCCGCTGCTGGTCCGTTGTTGCCAGCACCGATCTATACATGAATGTATATACAAGGGCGATTGAGCACTACAAGGCCCGTGGCCTGGGCGACAGATTGTCCCGCCACGGTCGCCTGCTGCTTTCCCGCCTCGGCAGGAAGAACAAGAATGCTCATCGCGAGGGCGAGGAAGCCGCCCCCCCGTCGTGACCGCAGTCCGGCAGGGTCAGGATGAAGGTCGCCCCCTGCCCCTCGCGGGACCTGGCCTCAAGGGTTCCCCCCGCGCTTTCCGCAATGGCCCTCGCCAGGGCAAGACCGAGCCCGGTGCCCTCGGCGCGCGTGGAGTGGAAGGGGTCGAAAATGCGGGAAAGTTCCTCCGCGGGGATGCCGGGACCGTCATCGACCACCGTGAGGACAACCTCGCGGCCCTGTTGTTCCAGGGTGACCCTGATTTCCCCCGCCTTTTTTCCAAGGGCATCATCCGCATTGCGCAACAGATTGAGAACAACCTGCCGCAGGCGGTCCTCGGGGAGAAGGACCATCGCCTCCTTCGCGCTATTTGTATAGACAATTTTCCGATGCTCGCCGTCGAATCCCCTCGACCAGATCCGCATAAGGCCGTCGATGACCTCGCCGGGTGACACGGGGTGGCGCACCGGCTCGTCCTCCACGCCGGAACGGCTGAAGCGGAGGAAGTCCTCCAGCAGCTTGCGAAGTCGCTGGGTTTCCGAGCGCAGGTCGTCGGCAAGGGACTCGAAGCTCCTGCGCGTCTCCTCCTCGGGAAGGTCTCCTGCCAGTGCCTTGAGTTCCTCGGCCTGGAGGGAAATAATGCCCAGGGGATTGCGGATTTCGTGGGAAACACCGGCGGTGAGGGTGCCCAGGGCGCGAAGTCGGTCCGCCCGCGCGGCTTCCCGTTCCGCCTCCAGGGTGCGCCGCACAAGCCGCATCGTCGATATCCAGAGAATTACAACAATGAGTGTTGCCAGGATGCCGCCCGCCACGAAGCGCCCCCGTACACGACGAATCACGCCCGGGTCGACCACCGTGCTTTCCAGCCGCAGCACCGCCACAGGATCCATCGAAAGCGTCCCCACAATGGGGACGTATAGACGCCGCACCGGTTCACCCGGCTCGGCGGAGATGACCACGTGCTCCCCCTCGTAGCCGCGAAGGATCGCCTCCATCTCCATGTCGGTGACAACCCCGTTTCCCCCTGCGTTTTCCCCGGGAATTGGTGACTGAAGGAGAACATCACCGCGGGGCGAGAGGAGGGTTGCCGAAAGAACCGGGCCACGGACGGCACCACGAAGTGCCGACTCCAGCGTCTGCCAGTCCAGTGACTCCTGATAGACATCAATGGCGTCCTGATTGGCGACGCCGGTATATTCATCCCAGAGGAATTCAATGAAGTCGAAATATGTTCTGGGCGGATCGGTGAGATTGGTTGCGGTCAACTCAAGGAAGTCCAGCTGGGTCCGTTCCTGCTGGAGGAATGTATAGCGGGAAAAACCGAGAATGGCAAGGTTGAGGAGGAGGGCGTATAGACCGAGGAGGAGGAGTGCCACCTGGGCGAGCCGTGCGGTGCGCCGCGAATCTGGAAGGGACTTCATGGCCATGGGGCGTGCGGTGTCCGGTGGCGTTTAAATCGTCAGGACTCGGAGGCCGTCCCCACACCCATGCGGATGGGCAGGCGAACGGTAAAGCAGCCTCCCTTGCCATCACCGGGGCGGGCGACGGAAATGGTACCGTTATGGGAAAGAACAATCTGGTAGCAGATGGAAAGCCCCAGGCCGGTGCCGCCGCTCTTCGTGGTGAAGAAGGGATCAAAAATCCGGGCGCGAAACTCCTCCGGAATGCCGGGTCCGTCGTCCTCCACCTCAAGGACCACATTATCCCCCTGCTGTCGGGCCGAGACACGAATGGCGCCCCCCCCATCAATCGCCTCCGCAGCGTTGAGGACCAGGTTGGTGAGCACCTGGTTGATCTGCTCCTCGTCCCCCATCAGGATTGGCTCGGGCTGGTGTACATCCGCCGTGATGTTAATTTCAGGGTAAAGGGGGGCAATGGACGCCACACGGCGGCGCACGAGGCTGGAAAGCACCATCGGCTTGAACTGGGGAATCCGGGGGCGCGCAAAAGCCAGAAAAGCACGCAGGCGGCTGTCGAGGCGCTGAATCTCCTCCCGAAGGAATGCCGCCGCCTCCCGCCGCTGCTCCTTCGGGCGCTTTTCATTTTCCACGATGTCCAGGCTCGTCAGAATGATCGCCAGCGGGTTCTTGATTTCATGGGCAATGCCCGCCACCAACTGCCCCAGGGAGGCCAGCTTCTCCGACTGGTTCAGCCGCTCTTCCAGCAGTTTGCGCTCATGGACATCCCGCAACACGCCGATGACATATTCCACCTCGCCCGATTCATTCTTCACCGCGGAGTACATGGTTTCGACCAACCGCTCCTCCCCGGCGGCATTGGTCAGCAACATCTCCTCGCGCTGGTGGGTCATCTCCCCCTTGAAGACACCCTTCGCCGGGCAAAGGGAGGAGGCGTAACTTTCCCCCTCCTCGGTGTGGCACTCGATGACATCGCTGCACGAACACCCCTGGCTCATGATATCGGCGGGGCTGCGTCCCGTAATTTCACCGCACGAGCGGTTGAAAAGCCGAAGGCGCTTCTGGGGATCAATGACGAAGATCCCGTCGGGGGTGGAATCCAGAATCCGTTCAAACTGCTGGCGCAGAAGGTCGGCCCCCGTACTTTCCTGAAAGATCATCACGACGGCCTGCCCGCCGTTGCCATCATCGACCGGGGCGAGTGTCGTGCGAAAAAACTGGCCGGGAAAGGAGGGGAAATCGATGGGGACCTCCGCCAGGGTGATCGTCCTTCCCTCCCGCGCCTCACGGAGGGCTCCCTCCAGCGACCCAACAAGCGAATCAATCCCCAGAAGCGGTCGGAGCGCCTCGATCACCGGGCGGTTCAGGACCTCCCCGCTGGTGATCCCAAAAGCCTCCATGCGCTCGCCCCACCGCACAACATCCCCACGGCCATCAACCACCATAAACGGAATCCCCAGGGCGTTGAGGGTGCCCGCATCGAGGGAAAATTGTTGGGTCAGCGACATCGGCGGTTCCAATTCGGGGTTTTGGCAGGTCATCAACCTGACATGATTAAAATCTGGGAGGCACATCCCGTGCCCACGCCCATGCCCGACCCTCCCCGTTTTCCTCCATACCGTCAAGGGGACCCAGCCATCGCCACCTGGCCGACACACCCATTGCAGGTGCAACAGCGACACGATTCTGCCGTTCCCCATTGCCCACGGTCCAGCGATTGCGAAAACTTCCTTTCGCGGTGAGCAGTCCCGCGCCCCCCATTTCAGCCCTCCCCGGGCACAACGGTACTTCCATGAAAACATTGTCCCTCCTTGCGGCGTCGTTTCTTCTGCTGACCTCCGTTGCATGGTCCGAATCACCGTCTCCAACCTTCTCCATAGATCCTGCCCTTGAGGGCGGTTCTCCAACAATTACGGTGACGAACCTCCCCGGTGACGGCTTTCTCGTCTGGCAGGTTACCGACCGCAGCGTCGATCCCCCCGTGGTTCTTCATCATCAGACAACGAAGGTTTCGGAGACCGCCTACTTCAAGCTTCCCACGGTGGAGGAGGACCGGTTCGTCCATGTCGATGCCTGGGCCAATGAGGACGGTTCCGGCACCCCTGATTTTGTCTGGTCGACGCTTCTGCGCCCCGGAAAGAAGTCGCTGTTTGACTTCGCCGGCCTTGAGGGAATGGAGCCGCCTGCCGACTTCGATGCCTTCTGGGAGCGGGCCAAATGGGATCTTGCCATGGTGAACCCCAACTACGAGGTCCGCGAGTTGGAGGATTACCACACCGAGACGGGATTGATGTACGAGGTGGCATTCGATTCCATCGACGATGTCCGTATTGTCTGCCGCTTTACCATTCCCCGCGCCGCCACCGACGACGAAGGCAATCTGGTGGCCCACTTCCCCGCCATCATCGTCATGCCCGGGTATGGGGCCGAGCAGCCCCCCATGGACCGCACCCCCAGCGGGTTCATCACCATGTCGGTCAACCCGCGCAATCATGGCCCCTCGCGCAAGTCCTGGGTTTCCCCCGTCGAACATTTGATCTTTGGCATCGAGGATCCCGAAACGTATTACTACCGCCTCGCCTACATGGACTGCCTGCGGGCGGCCGACTACCTGATGTCACGCCCCGAGGTGGACACCGCCCGCGTGGTTGCCGAGGGGGGGAGCCAGGGGGGACTTTTCGCCATCGCCCTCGGAGCCCTGGACCATCGCATTTCCGCCGTTGTCAGCAATGTCACCGCCTTTTCCGCCATTCCCGTGGGGAATCGCCTCAACACGCTGGGATCCTCGACCCGCTTCAGCACCATGATGGCGGAGGAGGGCGGCGAGGCCATCGCACGCACCTTGAGCTACATCGACGGTGCGAGCATGGCAACGCGGCTCCGTGCCCCCCTCCAGATCAACATGGGTGGCCAGGATCCGGTGTGTCATTTCCTCACGGGAATTGTCATTCTTCACCAGCTGCGCCCCGACGTTCCCCGCGAGTACAACATACTCCCCAACGCCCGCCACGAGGTGCCCGGCCCCATGCGCGAGGCCAACGCCCGTTGGGTCCAAATGTGGCTTGAACTGGACGAACGGCCCCAATTCCCGGGGCAGGTTTTCACCATCGCCAGCGAGGACTGAATCAACAGCAACATGGAAAAAAGCAGGACACCCTCCGCCGCAGCAAACAACCGCCCGATCATCCTTGGTGCCATCGTCATCGTGGGAATCGTCATTGTCGGGACCGCCGCCATCATCCACCGGGTGCGCCAACTTGCCACCGAGCATCAGGTCACCGCCATCGCCGCCAATCCCCCCGAGCAGGCCGGGAACTTCACCATTGGGGAGCGGGTTCCCGATTTCCCCCTGACGCGGCTGGACGGCACGGAAACCACCCTCAATGCCCTCCTCGACGGCGACCATTACGTTGTCATCAACTTCCACCACCCCGACTGCCCCTGCGCCCAGAATTGCGGGCGACTCGTTGCGGAAATGATGGAGGAAAACGGCGACGACCTCCATGTGGTGGGGATCCTTCCCACCGGCGAGGACGACCCCCGTGTCATGCGGGCCATCGACCAGCAATACAATCGTGGTATTGTAACCTTCCCGGTCTATTTCGACAAGGACCGCTCCCTGCGGGAGTTGTTCGGTGCGGAACGGACCCCCGAGGTCTGGCTTCTCGACAAGGACGGATCAATTGCCTACTACGGAGCGCCCGAATCGACGCTCTTCCCCGGGGCAAGCGACCACCGCTTCCTCCTGCGCGAGGCCGTTGAGGCCCTCCGTGCGGGGGAAAAGCCGGAATTCACCACCTTCATGGCCATCGGCTGCCCCATCGACTGAGGCGGGGCCTCAGACCTGGGCTTCCTTCACTGTATAGACAAGTTCCTCGAAGTTACCATCGCGATAGACACGGAGTGTGACCTTGTCGCCGATCTGACGACTGGCGAAAAAGACCCGGAAGGCATCACGGGTTTGGACCGGCTTGCCATCGAGGGCCACAACCACGTCCCCGAGCCGCAGACCAGCCTCCCACGCATGACCCTCGGCCTGCATGGCAACGACCATCACGCCCGCCATGCGCCGCGAGCGGAGCGTCTGAACCTCGAAGTCCAGAAGCAGGGGGCGCAACCGCCCAAACGTCCTTATTTCCTCAACAAAGGACCGCACCCGGTTGGCGGGAAGGGCGAAGCTGATGCCGGTGTTTCCCCCCGACGGCGAGAAGATGAACGAGTTGACCCCCACCACACGCCCCGCCGTGTCGATAAGCGGCCCGCCGCTATTGCCGGGGTTGATGGCGCTGTCTGTCTGGATCATCCCCTGATAGACACGACGGGTCCGGCTGTCGGGCCGGAAGTCACGGTTCAGGGCGCTGATATGACCCACGGTCACCGTCGGCTGGGAGTCCTCGATGAGATTGCCGAAGGGATTGCCAAAGGCCATGACCTGCTCGCCAATGAGCAGCGACTCCGAGTCGCCAAACTCCAGGGGAGGGGGAAGGCTCTTGCCGTTGGTTTCCAGCTTGAGGAGCGCCAGGTCGACATACTTGTCGGCGTCTATCAGGGTGGCGGGAAACTCCCTGCCATCGGGGAAGGTCACAAAGATGGAAATGGAATTTTCGATGACATGGTGATTGGTGACAACGTGGCCGTCCTCATCGATGAGAAACCCGCTGCCTAGGTAGGGGAGACGGCGGGTCCGTTCCTCACGGAGGAAGAGGGGGAAATGGAAGCTCTCAATCCACGGTTGATTGACGACCTCGCGCTTGACGGCACCCACGGTGACCACCGAGGGGCTTACCGCCTCCACAACCTCCATGACACGGGTGCGTTCCTTTTGGTAACCATCAAGGACCGCCGGGCGGGCATTTGCCGGGCGGATGGAAGCGGCCTCGGCACGATCGGCAATCTTGCGGGCGTCGAGAAATTCGTGTCGAATGAGCAGGCCGAGAAGCAGGCCAATCATGACCAACGAAACGCACAGCCCGATCCGATAAAGGCGCACTTGCAGGTTGTTGGCCATTTCAGGATTCCCCCGTGCCAAGGTCTTCCGCCCTGAGTTGGGCAGGATCATTGTTATCACTTAGCAAATCATATACACATCGCGGCGGGCATTTCCTATTGTCCGCCGTCGGTCAAAACTCAACAACACCAGTGGCGACGACGTCAATTCCCCCCTGCCGGACAATTCATGCCCCCCGAACCGACCAGCCAGCCCGATATTCTCTTCATGGGAAGAATCTTTTTTGATCCCTGGGGGGGAGTTCGCCAGATGGCCGAGGAAACCCTGCGCGCCGCCGCACCCCTCTGTGAAGCCTCCGGACGCATGATCGAGGTGCTCGTCCCCAGACCCGGCATGTGCCCCGTCACCCACCCGGCCATCAGGGAGGTAGTCCTCCCCCGATTCGGCAACAATCGCATGGCATGGGACCATATCACGGTGCCCAACTTCGCCAACGGGCGACAAGGCTCCGTGCTTTACAACCCCAAGCTTGTTCTTCCCGAACGTCTCCGCATTCCCGGCTTCACGACCATCCATGATCTGATGTATTTCCCCAATCCGCAGAAATACAATTGGAGGGAATACTACTGGGCCGACTCGATTTACATGCAGCGCATGGTGCGCCGAACCGTCCGCCGTGCCCCCCGCATCCATGTACCGTCGGCATACACCCGTGAGGACGCCCTCGAGCTTTTCCCCGACGTGGATCCCGACAAGTTTACCGTCATTCCCTGGGCGGTTGATCCGAAGGCCTGGGCACCCCACCCGTGGAGCGCCGAGGATCAGAGCGAATGGGAGGGCCTACTTGCCAGGGGGCTCCGCGAGCCGTTCGTGTTCCATGCCGGAGGGCTTTCCCGGCGGAAAAACGTCCGTGTTCTGGGTACTGCCTTCGCTGAATTTCGCAAGACCCACCCGGAATACCAGCTGGTCCTGACGGCCACCTCCAAGCACACCAATGCCGACCCGAAAACCTACCGGGCACTCCACACAATCCCCCCCGGTTCGGTGATTGCCCTGGGAGGCGTCTCCGCGCGTGCCCTTCGTCTTCTTTACCAAAGGGCCTCTTTTTTTGTTTTTCCTTCGCTTTACGAGGGTTTCGGCCTTCCCCTTCTCGAAGCCCAGGCAGCCGGTTGCCCCGTCATTTGCTCCCACGCCACCTCCCACCCGGAAGTCGTTGGCGAATCCGCAATGACCTTCAATCCCCGCTCGGCCCGGGAGCTCCTGCACTGCATGGAACAGATGACCGACCAAAAGACCCGGGAAAAATACCGCCAACTGAGCGCAGCCAATGTGGCCAGGTTCCCCTGGAACCAGACCGCCCGCCAATGGCTGGACCTGGCAGACCGTGTTCACCGGGAAGGGTGACCGGGTACCTTCAACATCAAGCGTGAATTTGTATGTGTTTCGTCCTTCAACTCCGGGACGTCGGCAGCATCTTGCTCAATCGTCTTATCCTGCAGGGCCTGAAAAAGCCTCCCGACGGGTGCCGGGAGGCTGGGTTTCAGAGGTGGGAACTGGCGGTGTTGATCAGTCCGCCAGCAACATCCATCCGTCAACGGAGCTTGCCGGGAGGAAGAAGTCGAAGGATGCAGCCAGGATTTCCTCGCGTACGGTCGCGTTGGTGATGGTTTCCACGGGAAAGCCGAGATAGACAATCTTTCCGGTGGATCCATCGTCGACGGTAATCGCCGCC
This sequence comes from Candidatus Sumerlaeia bacterium, assembly GCA_020831705.1. Taxonomy (GTDB): domain Bacteria; phylum Sumerlaeota; class Sumerlaeia; order SLMS01; family SLMS01; genus JAFIGB01. The sequence goes on from JAFIGB010000157.1 coordinate 19,661, forward strand.
GGGCCACCCTTGCCGCCGACATAACTCAGCGCGGGGGTTGCATTGCTGTCGAAGGGGTTGAGTATATCCGGAAAGTTTACCGGGTAGGGACTGGAGGGGCCGGTGCCGAAGGTGAACTGGGAAATGCCGGCGAAGATATTCCCGGTGGATCCCTGGGCGGTGTTTGTATCGGCGTCGTCCTCGGGATTACCCGCGGTGAATCGCTGAACCCGGAGGACATTTTCAAGGAAGAGCTTGTCGTTGTTGCTGGCAGCGGTCCGGCCGAGATCCCAGGCGATTTCGCTACCGGAGAGGAACATGTGCCCACCACCGCTGAGGTAGCTGGTCACAATACCCTGAAGGGTGTTGTTGAAGGTCCTGTCGGCGGTGCTTTCCTCGCCAAAGTTCCAGACAACGACGTCGTACTCCTCGATATCCACGTGTCCCTCCTCAACCGCCTCGTTGGCCACGGTGTCGAAGGGAAGGGGAATGGCGGAACCAATGACAGCGGCAAAGTCATGGTTGGCGCTGGTGGGGTTGAAGTTCTGGTTGGTCCAGCGGTTATAGTTGTCTATCTGAAGGACCCGCGTGGCGGAACCGGGAAGGACTGTATAGATGTTCGAGTCGTCCGTTTCGCCGCCTGATTCGCCGAGGGCAACAACACGGTAGTCGCGCCTGATGCCCGGGGTGACCGTGTCGTCCTCGAAGAAGGCCGGGACAAAGCGCACGGCTGCGGGATTCATGCGATCATCGGAGTCGGTGGTGGCCTGAACGGCGTTGGTGAATTCAACGCGGTGATTCTGGCCGGGCTCAAATTCAAACGTCCCGACGCTTCTCCACCGGTTGCCCGCCGTTTCATTGGAGAGATCGAATTCCGCCTGCCTAGTTCCCGTCGCATCCGTAATGATCACCCGTGTATTCGGGGCGTTTGCACTGGAAAAGTTGAAGCAGGTGACATCAACCCGATAACGGCCCGTATCAAGTGCGGAGGGCGCGAAGGTCGCTGTTCCCGTCCCCTCGGTCGGGCGGTGAAAGCGCGATCCGGTTCCCGAAGTGAGACCCGGTGCGGTGCTGTGGGCGGTGCTTTGCTCGAAGCTGCCGGTTTCGCTGTAGTCCCCGTTGTTGAGCCCCCCCGATCCGGATTCGATGATATAGACATCGCTGGTTTCGAAGAGCAGGGCCTCGCTTCCCCCCTCATCCGTCCCGTAGACGCGATATCCGGGGCCTTCATGGGCGCGATCAGTCCAACTGACGCGGACCGATCCGGACGCCGTCTTGCGCAGGGCGTAAAAATCGGGGGAAACGGGGGGGCGGACCAAGCCGATTTCCCGCACCATGTCGTCAATGATACCGCGAATGGTGGCCACCTCGGGGGAAAAGCCACCCTGTCTATTTGTATAGATGGAAAAGTAATAGCGCCGGTCATTGAACGGATTGTCCACGTAGCCGGACAGGGCTACGGAGCCGGTATTTGGCAGCGTCCCTGTCTTGGCGTAAACCTGACCGCTGAGGGAGCCAAGGAGGCGGCCTGAAAGCGTCCCCCCGCTTCCGCTGATGGGGAGCGTTGACTCCCAGGTGGGGTAATTGTTCACCATGTAGCGGGTCAGCTGGACGGTCTGGCTGGCACTCAGGCGATTTGATCCGGACCAGCCCGACCCATCGGCGATCACAATGCCCGTGGTGTCCATGCCCAGGTCGTTTTCGAGCCAGTCGAGGACAAAACTGCCACCGACCGAATACCAGTCCCGGGGGGGACTCTGGGTGTCGAGCTTCCACCCGATGTGGCGGAGCATCAGGTCCGCCATCGCGTTGTGGCTGAACTTGTTGAGGGGCCGGTTGATGATTTCAAGGGTCAGCGGCTGCCCGGTGGCCTGGTAGGTAAGAGCATCGGACTGGTGGGTGAACATGAAGGTGGAGCCGGAGGGCGGGTCGAAATCGTGCGCTCCCGGGGTGGTGGTGCTTGGGACCGAAACCCCCTGGGCGATGAGGGCATCGCGGAGCGCGGAGGCGGCATTCTGATTCAGGCCCGGCTGGGCCGTCGTCCAAGTCACATGAGCGCCACTGGTGCTTCCCAGATTATAGGCCGCTGCACCCTGACAAACCACGTTGCCGGTGATGGAGGAAATCCCCATTTCGCTGCGAACACGCTGGGCAATGGCGTCGAGCCCTGCCCGGGAATTACCGCTCCCCAGAGTGTTGGTGTTCCATGTCGGGTCGTGCTCAACGATGATAACAAGGTTGCCGTTGAGGGTCAAATTGGGGGCCGACCCGCTCAGGGTGCCGGTGCGATAGACCTGGGTTTCGAAGACATAATCATTGCCAAGGAGCTCAACAGCCGCAGCGGAGGTGAACATTTTCATGTTCGATGCGGGAATCTGAGCAACATCTGGATTACGGCTGTAATAGACGGCGTCCCCTGTCTCATCCTCAAAAAGGACGGACCACGTATTTGGCAGCGTGGAGGGATGAAGAGCGACCTCATCCATCGCTTGCGGAACAGTCTGGGCATTGGCACTGACTGCGAATGCCATGGAGACAAGGAGGGCACTTGCAGCGACTGATTTTGAGAAAAATTTTAGGGCTGGATTCATGGGGACCTCTCGGGCGGTAAGTATAAGTAGTTGATTGTTTATTGGGCCACTGGTCAACCGCTAATGGCGGTGGCTCAACAGAGCTAGCGCAGATGATACAAAATCCCCTTGCTCTGACTTGGCCAGTTGACCAACTCTCCAAGCCCCGTGAGGGAAATAAGGAGTCCCAATGTCTGACATCACTCGCAAAACCGAAGCCCGCGCCGAAATTCTCAAGGCCATGGCACACCCTGCCCGGCTCTTTATGATGGAGGAGTTGGCAAAGGGGGAGCGGTGCGTGTGTGAACTGCGCGAAATGGTGGGCAGCGACCTGTCGACCGTCTCCAAGCACCTCTCTGTTCTTCGCAATGCAGGTCTGGTGGAAATGGACAAGCGTGGCCCGCAGGTCTTTTACAGCCTTACGACACCGTGCATCCTCAAGTTCGTGGACTGCATCGATGCAGTGGTCCGATCCAACGCCAGGAAGCAGCTGGAGTTGGTCCAGTGAGCTCGAAACCATCCCCCTTTTTTTTGAACAAGGACTTGGCGAATACGCCAAACGACCAAGGCGAGTCCCCAACGTGGCGGGAACGCCTCCAGCCGATCTTCAGCACGGAGGGAAATATCCTCCTGGCGCTGGTCGCCGTGTTCCTCGTGGCCTATTTCCTCCCCATCGAGCAGGCACGGTTCAACAACGCCGTCCATGAATCAATGGCGCTGACGAAGTGGTACGCTCAGGAGCATGTGCTGCTTTGCCTGATTCCGGCCTTTTTCATCGCCGGTGCCATTGGTGCCTTCGTCAGCCAGGCCGCCGTGATGAAGTACCTCGGTGCGAAGGCCAACAAACTCGTGGCCTACAGCGTGGCATCGACGAGCGGGACACTCCTGGCGGTTTGTTCCTGCACGGTGCTCCCCCTTTTCGCGGGTATTTGGAAGCGGGGGGCGGGGTTGGGTCCGGCAGCTGCATTTCTATACAGCGGCCCCGCCATCAACATCCTGGCGATTATCCTGACAGCGCGGGTCCTGGGGCTGGAACTGGGTGTTGCCCGCGGTGTCTTTGCCATCGTCTTCAGCGTCGTCATCGGGCTTACCATGGCCTTTATTTTCGCAAAGGAAGAGGCGCTGAAAGCGACCGAGGCGGCCAAGCAGCCCCCCCTGCCGGAGAGCCGCCCCCTTTGGCAGACCGCCACGATGCTCGGCGCCATGACGGGCATTCTGATTTTCGCCAACTGGGGATATCCCGCGGAGGAGGCGGGTCTCTGGTACGCAATCTGGTCATGGCGCTGGATCCTGACGTCCGCCTTCGCCCTCGTAATGGCGACGGGATTGTGGTTGTTCTACGGCGTGCGCCTGGTCGAGGTGATCATCTCCGTTCTCGTCGTGGGTGCCCTCGCCCTCGCCTTTCCCTCCCACCCGCTGATTCCCTTCATTGCCGGTGTTATTGCGCTGTCGTTGATGGCAACAAGCGGGAGTGGGGAGCTTTCCACCTGGCTCGGCCAGACGTGGGATTTTGCGAAAAAGATTCTGCCGCTCCTGCTCGCGGGTGTCGTTGTCGCGGGGTTGCTGCTGGGGCGTCCTGGACATGAGGGCCTGATCCCGTCTGTCTGGGTGGAAAGCGCCCTGGGTGGAAATTCCCTGACGGCGAACGCTTCTGCGGCCATCGCGGGTGCCCTCATGTACTTCGCCACTCTGACGGAGGTCCCGATCCTCCAGGGCCTTCTCGGTGCGGGTATGGGCGAGGGCCCGGCACTGGCACTGCTGCTGGCGGGACCGACCCTTTCCCTTCCCAACATGATCGTCATTCGCAGCGTCATGGGCACGAAGAAGACACTGGTCTTCGTCGCACTTGTCGTCGTGCTGGCGACCTTCAGTGGGCTCCTTTACGGGGCCGTATTCGCCTGACCACCCATCCGATCAAAGGAGATCGTGTCATGAAGAAACTGCAAGTTCTGGGCACTGGATGCCCGAAGTGCAAGAAGCTCTGTGAAATGGTCGATGCAGCCGCGAAGGAAGCTGGCATTGAGTACGAACTGGAAAAGGTCACCGACATCAGTGACATCATTGAATTCGGCGTCATGACAACCCCCGCACTTGCTGTCAATGGCGAAGTCAAAGTGGCGGGCAAGCTACCCACTGCAGGGGAACTCCAGGCGATGCTGAAGTGAGAAAATCACAATGAAACCGAAAATGATCGTCACCGCAGCACTGCTTTTGTTCGTGGTTGTCAGCCTCGCCGCCGTGGTGGTGAAGGAGGTTCGCGGCGGTGGAGCGGAAGTCACCGCACCCGTTTCCGTATCCGAGGGAGGCGCCATCGGTGAAGCGGCGGAAAAGGCCCACTACGTTGTCTATTACTTCCATGGCAACATGCGCTGCAGGACCTGCAATGTCATCGAATCCCAGTCCCGGAATGCCATCACGACAATGTTTGCCACCCAGCTTGAATCCGGGGATATGGCCTGGAAGGAAGTGAACATCGACATGGCCGAGAACGCGCACTTTCGCGACGACTTCCAGCTTGCCTTCCAGTCCGTCGTTTTGACGGAGGAGCGCAGCGGGAAAACCGTGCGATGGGAGAACCTGACTGACGTGTGGCGGAAGGTCCACGGCAGCCCGCTGGAATTCGAGGAATACGTCGTACAAAGCACCATCGAATTCATGGCCGGTGGTGCAATATGACCGAATGGTTTCTGGTCGTGGGCACCGCCCTTTGGCTTGGCATTCTCACCTCGATCAGTCCCTGCCCGCTGGCCACAAACATTGCCGCCGTCTCGTATATCTCCCGCCGGGTGGAAAAGACACGGCTGGCTGTCCTGTCGGGTCTCCTCTATACAGCTGGACGCATGGCAACATATCTCGTGCTGGGCGTTATCCTTTCCGCCAGTATCCTTGCGGTTCCCCAGCTTTCATATTTCCTCCAAAAATACATGAACATGCTCATGGGTCCGCTGCTGATCATCGTCGGCATGTTCCTGCTGGAGTTCCTGACGTTACCCACCGGTTCGGGGTCAAGCTGGGGCCAGAAAATACAGGGACAGGCGGACAAAATGGGTGTGTGGGGAGCGGGCCTGCTCGGTATTGTCTTTGCCCTTTCCTTCTGCCCCACGTCTGCGGCGCTCTTCTTCGGGAGCCTGATTCCCCTTACGGTGCAAAGTGGTTCCTCAATGATCCTTCCCAGCATCTATGGTCTTGGCACCGCACTTCCGGTGCTCGGCTTCGCGCTCGTGATTGCCTTCGGTGCGAAGGGCCTCGGGAGCACCTTCAATCGCATCAGTGCCTTCGAACTCTGGGCAAGACGCATTACCGGCGGTCTCTTCATCGCCATCGGCGTGTGGATGAGCGTTCGGTTTATCCTGATGAGTTAAAACCGGGGGAGTATTGGGGTTGAACAAGGAGGATACCCCGTAGACCACGCATTTTGTAATCCATTTCTCATGTCCACGCCGATTGTTCCTCCGGGGCGTGCCTCCTCATGTTTTCCCCAAAGAACTTTATCTCCAATAAGACCCTGCGTGCTCCCTGGCTGTGACCCACAAGGAACACATGACGTCCTGTGGACCGGGAGAAGTTCCTCCAGACGGAAACGACCTGCTTGTCATCAACCAGGCCCCCAGTTCGAGACCATCCACCTCTTTCCGGATGGCAATGGGCGGGGCGGGACTCCTGCTGGCCTCGCGGTATTCGATCGCGACTCATCGAGAGACGAAATACAACAAGGTTGCCGAAACGGATTGTCGCGAAAAACAGAAATAATGCGCGTCTTTTGTCGAATTATTTCATAAAAACCTCATTTTGTCATCGTCTTTTGGGTTGCTTTGACGGAAATTAGTATGAAATTCTTATAATTATGCCAAAAGGTGATATTCATCGCCTCATCCCAAGGAGAATTCCTGCCCATGAAATCCCATATCGTCGCCGGTGGCGTTGGGCTGTTTGCCCTCGCTACCGCGCCAATCCTTGCGCTTTCCGGCAGCGGTGATTCCGCGCCTGGAACCCTGGACACCGTCGCGCCCACCCCGGGTGTGGCCTCCCCGCCTGCCGAAGTGCAGGGAACACCCATTGAAATTACCTACTCCGGCGCCACCGACGGCGACGGCTCGGGCCTTGCCTCTGTGGAGCTCTGGGTCCGCACCGACACCGCCCCCTGGTCTTTCTCCGGCCTCACTGATACCGAACCGGCGGGGTCCTTCTCCTTCACACCAGCAGGAGATCCCGGTGAGATCGACGACGATTATTATTTCACACTCGTTGCCGAGGACACCGTCGGTAATCGCTCCGACGAACCCGAGGGCCTTGTCGGCGACGGCGACGGCACCACCACCCTGAACACCGAGACAAATGTCCGTGACTGGATGGTGCTTGATCAATGAAACAGACCCGACTCCTTTCTGCGCTCCTTGCGTTCTCTGCGGTTCCCTTCCTGGCCCCGGCCCAACCCGTCGTTTCCAATGTGGAATTCGAGCAACGCCCCAGCGGCACCGGCACCACGGAATTTTCCGTGACCTATGACCTGGTCTCCGAAGATGCCCCTTCCACTGTTTCGTTGCTCTACTCCCTGGACGCCAACCCCTTCGAATTTGCCACCGCTGTTACCGGCGACGTGGGCAGCGGTATAGACACGGGTACCGACAAGGAAATCCTATGGTCCGTGGCGGAGGACATTCCCTCCACCGAATCCACCAGCCTCGTCGTTCGTGTCCTCGCCGAAGATGGCCAGCCCATCGGACTGGATATTTCGGCAACCGTTGCCGACGGCGGCCTGACGAACTACGCAACCCAGACAATCACTTTCACCTTTGACGAGGCCGTGACCGGCTTTTCCGCCGATGATGTTACGGTGACGAATGCGACCAAGGGCACCTTCGGCGGTTCCGGCGCTGTCTATACACTGGACGTTACTGCTGATGATGATGGGACCGTCACTGTCCTGGTCCCGGCGGGCGCTGCAAACTCAGCAGCATCACCGGGGATACAGAATACCGCATCTGACATCTATACATTCGATTTCAATGGTTCCGCACCCGGACTCGACACGGTTACCATCACAAGCGACAATGCCAATCCTGAGTTTGCCGCGGAGGGTGACACCATCACCCTTTCCATCACGGCCTCACAGGATATAACCGAACCCACCGTTACCATCGCGGGGAACGCAGCAACAGTAAGTGGCTCGGAAGACAGCTATACAGCGACGTATATCGTGCAGGCCTCCGACTCCGAGGGTGTTGTTGCCTT
>JAFIGB010000374.1 GCA_020831705.1 Candidatus Sumerlaeia bacterium
GAAGTTATTGCCGAGGGAGCAGCGTGGTCGGTCAATGGAGGAGTGGCATGGCACGAAAGCGGGGCAGAGGTGATTCTTCCCTCCAACCAGGGTGACTATACAATCACCTTCAAGGAAGTCGAGGACAGGACAACACCGGCACCCCTTACCGCCTCTGTCATCCACCGCGAGACAACCACGATGGCGGCCTTGTATAACGCACCGCCGCAAATTCCCCAACTTGGTATCTCACCCACGACACCGCGCACGCTTGACCAGATCCAGGCGCAATTTGATGTCTTCGATGCCGACGGTCACGCCATTGTCGAGACGGAGATCAGCTGGCATCTCGCTGAAACCGAACAGGCGCAGGGTCCCATCCTGTCGCCGAGCCTGACCGTCAAGGATCAGGAATGGGAGGTCCATGTTCGTGTCCAGGACAGCCATGGCGACTGGAGCGACACGGCTATACATTCCTTCACCATTGCGAACACCCTGCCGACAGCACCCATTGTGGAAATCCGGCCGAACAACCCCAGCCCGTCGAGTGACCTCGCAGCAGATGTCGTCGTGCAAAGCGTCGATGCAGATGGCGATCTCTTCGCCTACGATTTTGAATGGTGGGTTTCCCGCGACAATGGAGCAACATGGACCCAACGCATCGACCTTCTCTTCTCCCCCGTCGTCAGCCATCTTCTCATTGATGAAGGCGACATCTGGCGGCTGGACGTCGTCCCCTATGAACGTGACCCGAACTCAAAATCGGGGGATCAGTCGAAAGAGAACCGGGGTACCGTTGGCACCTACCAGGTCTACGTTGGCGACAATACTCCCCCCGAAATAGACATCACCCGTGGCGAGGGCGTCCGATACCCGGACGGCACCGTTTCTCTGGCTATCGACTGGTCATGGTTCGACGCCGACGGGCACTCCTGCATTGTCAATCTCTCATGGACAGACCTGGGCGGGTTCGGAATCAACCCCCTCGCGACAGACCTCGACGCTGAAACCGGGACCCTGACAACCACCGCCGCCCTCCCGCCCGACATCCCCATACACATCTACGCCGTGATTATAGACGAAAAGGGCGCCATGACCCAGGTCACCAGCGACCCTGTCGTCATCACGGACATCCAGGAATCGACGCTCAATGGGTGGTTTATGCACTAAGGGGCAGAACGACCTCCCCGAACCCCTGAGACAACCGTCCCCCCTTCGGCCCTGGCTGGAGGGGGGACGGTTCTGTCTATACATCTGGTCTTCGGAGGAATCCCGTGGTGAGCTGGGGTGAAGAATCTTCTGAGCCTCGAAAACGTGCCCTCCATCCCTTCTCTCGCCCCCTCTGAAGAAAATCTTCAGCCCCCCGTTATTTTCCCTTGCCTTCCCCAATGATCCATGATGTTCTCGCGAGTAGATGGGGTTGGCACCCTTTAAAAATAGATGCAGTCGCCGCCTTCATCAGGGTTGTATAAATTATATTAAAGGCTCAAATAAATGAGCCGGACAGGTTGTTTATCATGTTTCGTTTCTCCCTCCTCATTGCTGTGCTGTTTTCACTTTCATCCATGCTGGTGGGCTGTGCCACCTTTGAAAGCATGAACCGTGGCTCATCAGCTGTAATCGTTGACCTTTCCAATCTCCCAGATGGAAGTCAGCTTACCTTGAATGGTCGTGTGGTTTCAGAACGCAGGACCTACCAAATCAAGAATGAATTCCGCCCCGCAGCCTTTGTCGAGAAAACAGCGGATGGTGATACCGTCAATCATACACTCCCCTATCAACTGAACCCATGGGTTTTTGGGAATGCCCCACTTTTCCTCTTTGGTATCTTGCCTGGTGTTGTTGGCGTTGGTGTCGATTACGTCACTGGCTCATGGCGAATTTACAAAAGTCCAGCCGTCTTCATGGAAGGCTCGAATATTCGCATTGATGATGCTAAAAGAGAACAAAGGCTCATTCAAGATGGAATAGAGTCTGTTGCGACCAACCGTTACTAAAATATTGGTTTAGGTCAGACTTCAACCAAACGCCTCATTCCACCTCCCCCCCTCCTTCCTGACAGGTTGGAGGGGGGATTTTGCCGGTCATTCGCGTTGACGCTCCCGCTGTGTCCCTTTTCATTGCAGGGCCACTGGCGCTGGGGGTTGGTGGGTGGTGGTTAAATTGTTGGTCCTCAATGGAAAGGATGGTGTCCGAATGACCCTTGGTTTTGATTATATTGGCGATGCCCTCGCCGTGGATGGTGTCTCCCTGGCGGATCTTGCCGGGGAGTATGGCACGCCCCTTTATGTGTATTCGGCCGAGGTCATGCGGCACAATTATCGGCGCATTGAGAGGGCCTTCGCCGGGGCTGATGTGATGATTGCCTACAGTGTGAAGTCCAACAGCAATCTCGCCGTTCTCAAGGTTCTCAAGGATCTTGGGGCGGGGTTTGACATTGTCAGCGGCGGCGAGTTGATCCGCACCCAGCGGGTGGGAATTCCCGGCGAACGGGTGATTTTTGCAGGGGTTGGCAAGACGGAAAAGGAAATTTCCGACGCCCTCGATGCCGGCGTGTCGGAGTTTAATGTGGAATCGGAGGCGGAGGCGGAGCGCATTAATGCCGTGGCGGCCGCGCGGGGCGAACGGGCTCCTGTCGCTATTCGCATCAACCCCAATATCGACGCCAAAACCCACAAGTACATCACGACAGGGAAGCGGGAAAACAAGTTCGGCATTTCCATGGGGCGCGCCCTGGAGTTGGCCGGGCGCACGCGCACCGACCTTCCCAATCTCGACCTGATCGGCATTCACTGCCATATTGGCTCGCAGATTCTCGATTCGTCGATCCACCCCCGGGTGGTGGAGGCGGTCGTCGATTTTGCCCGCAAGGTCATGGATAAGACCGGTCAACCACTGAAAACATTGAATTTCGGCGGTGGCTTCGGGATCGCTTATGAAAAAGGACAGACGCCGCTGGACCTCCAGCCCTTCGCCGATGCCCTCCTCCCCCGCCTGGCGGAGTTGAAGGTGAAGCTCCTCCTGGAACCGGGGCGCTCCATTGCAGGCCCGGCGGGTGTTCTCCTCACCAGGGTGGAATACATCAAGAAGGGCGAGGAACGGACCTTTGCCATTGTCGATGCCGCCATGACGGAACTCCTCCGCCCGACGCTCTACGAGGCCCATCACGAGATCCTCCCCGTCCATCGCAACGATCGCGAGACCGGGCGCATGGACGTTGTCGGGCCGGTCTGTGAAACAGGTGATTTCCTGGCCCTCGACCGCGAAGGGGCGATCCCCCACCAGGGCGACCTGCTGGCGGTCATGGATGCCGGGGCGTATGGATTCGTGATGTCGAGCACCTACAATGCACGCCCCCGCCCGGCGGAAATCCTCATCGATGGGGGGAAGGCGCTGCTTGCCCGCAGGCGCGAGACCCATGAGGATCTCCTCAGAGCCGAGGACGAAGTCTTCGCGGCGAACTGAACTTGACCAACGACAGGACGGGCGACATGGCTCCGGACAAGAACCAAAAGGACACAAAGCTCCCGAAGGGGATGGCGCATGTCGTGACGGTGGGCACCACCGTCCCCGGCTCAACCGCTGATGTGGTGGAGGCGCTCATTGATGACCTCAAGGGGATCTCCCCGCGCAAGGTGGTCGTCCTCGCCACGGAGGATTCCCACGACAATGCCGCCCGCCTGCTGAAGGGCATCGGCCTGCGCGGGGCCAAGGGAAGCATTCGCGTCCTGGAATCGGCCCAGTCCATCGACGAGGCGTATCGCGTCACCAACGAGGAGCTCATCAAGCTGCTTGCCGATGAGATCGACCCCAACGACATCATCCTCCACTACACGGGGGGGACGAAGGTCATGAGCGCGGGGGCGGTCCTCGCCGCGATGAACCATGGCATTCAATCGCTGCGCTACCTCTTTTCCCGCGGCAGGAACAAGCCCTCGTTGCCGATCATTACGCCGACGGCGGGAGTGCTGGTGGACAGGGAGATTCGCCTGTCGCTCGCCCTCATGAGGGAGCTGCGATTCCGTTCCGCACGGGACATCATTGCCTCGGTGGACCAGTCGTCCCTCACTCCCGAGGACAAGCGGCGCTGCGACCTGATTTCCGAACTGGCCCTCGCCTATACGGACTGGGATAATTTCCGCATCGTGGGCTTCCTCGATCATTACCAGCCCATCCACAAGGATATCGCAGAGGAACCACTCCTCGCGGATTTTCTTCTCTCCGACAGGCAACTGGAGACCCTCGGGAATCTATCCAACGGTTCCAATGGGGACGATCTCTACCCGGAGGAACTCCTCCTCGACCTGATGAACAATGCGTATAGACGGCTGGGGGAACGCCACACCGATGATGCCATGACGCGCCTCCATCGGGCCGCGGAGCTTTACGCCCAGCGTGTCCTCCTTCAGGAACACCGCATAGACACCGCCGACGTGGAAATCCGCAAGGTGCCACCCCGCTACCGCATGGCCTTCGAGGCGGAACGGCGCATGGAGGACGCCAAGATCAAGCTCGGCATGCGGAGGAGCTTCGAACTCCTCGACATCCTCGGCAGCGATGTTGGCGTGGCCTACCGCGAAAAATCGGAGTTTCAACGGGCGCTCCATGAACGGCGCCACCTGGTGCTTGCCCACGGAACACGGGCCGCCACGACGGAACTCGCCCTGGGATTTCTCAAGGAATTGGAGACGATTCTTCACCTGCGCTTCAAGAACCTGACCCGGCGATTGACGGAACTTCAGTTTCCGTGGATCAAAAACCGGGAGATCCTCAGCCGCCTCCAGCAGGCCCCTGCGGGGAAGGACACCGTGGTTTCCACCGCCACGGCAACCCGCAGCAAAACCAAGCGCCGGTCGGCGCGTAAACCCCGAAGCTAAGGCACCAGCACCTTGTCCCAGCAATATGACTTTCTCATCGTCGGCACCGGTCTTTTTGGAGCCGTGTTTGCCCAGCAGGCCCGCGAGGCGGGGAAAAGCGTCCTCCTCCTGGAGGCCCGTGACCACATCGGCGGCAATTGCCACTCCGAGGCACACCCGGGGACGAACATCATCGTCCACACCTACGGCACGCATATCTTCCACACAAATTCACGGGAAATCTGGGACTACATAAACAGGTTCACGGGCTTCAACCGTTACCAGCATCGCGTGCTGACGACACACCGCGACCGTGTCTATGCAATGCCGATCAACCTCGGGACGATCAACCAGTTCTACGGCGTGAATCTTCGCCCCTCCGAGGTTCCGGCATTTCTGGAGTCCAAGAAGGGGAACATCCCCAACCCGGCGAACCTTGAGGAGAAGGCGATCAGCCTCATCGGGGAGGACCTTTACGGGGCCTTCATCAAGAATTATACAATCAAGCAATGGGGATGCGACCCGCGGGAGCTTCCTGCAAACATTATCACGCGCCTCCCCGTCCGTTCCTCCTACCACGATTCCTATTTCAATGACAAGTATCAGGGCATTCCGCTGGAGGGATATACACCGATCTTTGAACGGATGATCGAGGGAATCCCGGTGGAGATGGGCGTCGATTTCCTTGCGGAGCGGGATTACTGGATGTCGCGTGCGCGCCAGGTTGTCTACACGGGACCAATCGACCGGTTTTTCGGCTACGAACATGGGCGGCTCAACTGGCGATCCGTGCGCTTTGAAACGGAGCTTGTTGATGTGGAGGATTATCAGGGAACATCCGTCATGAATTATGCGGATATCGAAGTCCCCTTCACGCGCATTCATGAACCCCGCCACCTGCATCTTGAGAAGGAACAAACACCCGGAAAGACCGTCATCATTCGCGAGTTTTCCCAGGTCGACAACGACCGCCCGTATTACCCGGTGAACTTTGCCGAGGACCGGGAAAAGCTGGCAAAATACCAGGAAATGGCGACCCGGGAAGGGAACATTCTCTTCGGCGGCAGGCTTGCTGAATATAAATATTACGACATGCACCAGGTTATCGGTTCCGCCCTCCAGAAGGCCCGCAAGGTCCTCGGGGGGGAGGATCAGACGTCCGTATAGATCGCCTCGACTTCCGCCAGGCCGCGGGCCTTGAGGTTGATGGCGTCCCTGTATGAATGCGGGGAAAAATTCAGTTCTGAAATGGCCCTGTTGATATCGGCGGTTTTGTCCTCGCCAAGGCGCTGTATCTGTTCCCCGGAAAGTCCCCGACTTCCCAAGAGGGGCGACAGGAAGCGGCTTGCCATCAGGACCGGTTGCCGCGGGATTTTCGGGAGGAAGGGATTGGCAACACCAACAGCGGCTGCCGTCTCGCGCAGGAACTGGGCGTATTCAATGGGAGCGGGGCCTGCCAGTGTGTAGTCCTTCCCCACACTCGTCCCTTTCTCCAAAGCCGAAACCATGGCATATACCAGATCCTCCACGTAAACGGGCTGGAGAAGGTTTTTTCCATCGCCAAAGATGGGAAACCATCGGTGCCTGCGGAACCATTCCACCAGACGCGTTATATTCGCATCCCGGCGTCCACCGAAAATCATCGTTGGACGAAGGATGGTATATTCGAGGCCACTTTTGACAATGACTGCTTCCCCCCTGATGACCTCCCGGCTCGTCTCGCATGGCCATTTTGTATAGCGGCGCGTGCTGCTCATCTGGAGGTACCGTTTCACACCAGCACGGCGGCAGGCTTGAACACAGGACCCGGCGTACCGAATGTGGGCGCAACTGACCAACGCATCCATCCCTTTCAGGGCCTCCCAAGCGGTCCAGCAGCGGTGGAAATCTCCATCATGATGGGTGGCGCCAGCGCGAATAAGCGCCGCAACGATGGGGTCTTCATCCGACTTTCTGGAAATAAAGGAGACGTCATGGCCCGACCGAATCAATCGGCGCACCAATCGCTCCCCCGTGTGACCCGTCCCGCCGGCAACGAGAACTTTCATCGCTTCCCCACCCTTTTCCAAAGGTGTCGATACAAACGGCGCTGACGGTCGTATATACGCCTGGCATTAAAATATCGCAGTGCTCTCCTGCGGCCCGATTTTCCCATCTCACGGGCAACCTCCCCATTGTCCAGCAACCAGGCAATCGCTCCGGCCATGGCTTTGGGATCGCGGGGTTCCACGAGAAATCCAGTCTCCCCGTCAATGACTTCCTCCCGCGAACCACGAATGCGGGTGGCAACGACGGGAAGCCCCATCATCATGGCTTCGATGATACTGACGGGCATGCCTTCCCGCCATGAGGGAAGACAAAATATATCCGATGCCGCAAGCAGTTCGGGAATATCACGGCGAAGCCCGGCGAAGTGCACCCGGCCCGCAAGATCGGGGTGGGTCGCGGCTTCCTGAATCTCCTCCTTGGCGGCATCATGCTCACTGACAACGGTGTCCCCCACCACGAGGACATGAAGGTGGGGATACCGGGAGGCAATGGAGGCCATCGCCTCAAAGAATTCCAGGTAACCCTTTTCACGAACCATGCGTCCCATGATCATGACGACCTTCGCCTCTGATGGGATCGAAAATTGGGCGCGTATATCATCGCCTGCCCCTTGTGGAAGGGAATCCGGGTTGAACTGATCCTCGTAAACGCCATTGGAAACAAAGAAAACCCTGCCGTGTCTTGCCATTCGGAGCTTCGCTGCATTCCGGGCGTCCTCGCGACTTACACAGAAAAGTGCATCATGGAACGGGGCAAAGCACCTCTCCATCATAACATGTTTCCTCCGCTGGGAGGAGGTCATCCTGTCGTGGAAATAAAACCCGTGAGCTGTATAGATGATGAGCGGAACGCCCGCCAGCCAACCCGCCAGACGGCCTACCATCGAGGCAACAGGGGTGTGTACATGGAGAACGTCCGGCTTCTCCCGTCGGAGCCACTTGTATAGACGGAGGACACTGCCAAGGGCCCTGACCGGGTTGGCGCTCCTGGCGATGGGCATTGGCACCATGGAGACCCCCATATCGGCAAGCTCCTCCCAATGCGGTCCCGGCGTGCAGGCACATTGGACGAGATGGCCGTCCTTTTCAAGTTCCAGCGCCAGTGGGGCAATGAACTGCCGCACGGTGAAATCCACCGCGCAAAGCTGCAGGATCCGGAGCGATGGTGTTTGGTCCGGATTCGTCATGGAGGGGGTCAACTTTTCTGGAGGGAAAGAATCAGGCGTTCAAGCATGGCTCGTTCGGTTTCATTGGGAACATCAAAAAGGATTCCGAGACTTACCGTTCCTTCGACCTCATTGCGCCGATCAAACCAGACGATGGCTCCCTTGATGGGGGGCATGTCGGGAATTGCCTCGAAGGTGATTTCCACCTTCACATCAATGTCCTCCTGCACCGTCGCTTCCAGGCTTCGCGCGATGCCACTGTCAATGGCCACGGCCACCACCCTGAGACCGTGCATGGTGATGTTTTCACTGTTTCCCCGGTAGGGCTGGTTGGTGATGGCCCAGGCCGGGGAAAGGATCGACAGGTTGCAGGCGGAGGAAAACGGATGTCTATACGCCCGGCGTCTTTCCCCGCCGGTGTCCTCGGCATTTTGTGGTGTCCATGACTGGTCTATCATTTCGGTGATAACGTGTCGTCGGGATGGCCCTCGGTTGGGAAGCGGTCCTTGCCCGTCCGAAAGGATTCAAGAACATTCGCGCCGGGGAGTTGATTCGGATCTATATTTCCAGCGAAAAGGTAGCTTTCAAACATCTTGCTGAAGGGCGTCCATGTTTCGCCCTTTCCGGCTGCCTTGGCGGTCTCCTCGGCAAAAACCGTCATGTAGGCCTCGGTGTGATCGGCATAATGGAGCACCATTGCCTCGCGGGTTTGCGGGCGGATGGGTGATCCCCATTCCAGCTTGCCGTGGTGGCTGAGAATGACATGGAGAATCTGGTGATGGAGATCATCGTCGAACCCCTCGGGGCCGCGCTTCAGGGTGTTGATCAATGCGTCCACCATCGACGCCCCCATGGGGATGTGGCCGAGGAGACGCCCCTCCGTTGTATAGCGAATCGTTCGCTTCCAATCCAATTCACGAATCTTGCCGATGTCGTGAAGAAGCCCGGCCGTGATCAGCACATTGCGATCAACCGGCTCGTAGATGTCGGCGATGGAGTTGGCGATGCGCAGGACATTTAGGGTGTGATCGAGGAGCCCGTGTATATATGCCTGGTGAATGCGGGCCGCCGCGGGGGCGTGCAGGTACATATCGCGAAGGCGCTGGTTGCCGAAAATCTTGTCCAGGAGGAGCTTGCAGGACGGATTCGTGACCCGGCCAATCCACATCTCCAGCTCCTCCTCCATTTCGGAAAGGGGGCGGGGGCTGGTGGGGAGAAACAGGGAAAGATCAACATCCTTATCCTCAACCCTGGTGATGGATTTGAGGGTGATCTGCAGGTTGCCATTGTACTGGCCGACATCGCCCTTAATGCACGCGAAGTCATCCTCCCTGATGATATCAGCGACCAGTGCCTCATGGTTGTCCCACATGACGGCATTGACCTGGCTACTGGCATCACCGAGCTGGAGCGAATAATACGGTTCACCGTTCTTCTTGGTACGCTGTTCGACCTTGAGGAGATGATAAACACTTTCCACCGAGTCGCCGGGGGAAAGGCTCGTAAGGGGTTGCTGTGGTTGCTGCATTTCTGTATTGCTCAAGGGTTGCTCCTCTTCAGGTTCCTGTTAATTTCAAGCATGCTACCGGCAATAAGGAGCGTCAACCGGAGTTGGCGTGGTCCTCATCCGGCTTTCGTGCGATGGTGATCAGGCTCAGGCCAAAGGGCCTGCTTTTCCCTGCAATGCTGTCAACTAGCCTGCTGATCGGCTCGATGAAACGATGGAGGATGATATTAAAGTCGGTGATGGTTTGCTGGCGGAAGACTCTTCCGGCCACATACCAGCCAACGGCACCGACCATGTTCCAGTACCATGATTCCTCGACCTCGAAGCCGACCTCCCGGAGGCGCCGTGTCATCATGCGCTTTGTATAGCGCCGATAATGTTCCAGGTTCTTGTCCAGTGGGGAATATAGTGTATTGAATGCTGGAACAAGAATAACAAGCCGACCACCCGGTTGCAGCAGGTTATAGACACCCTTCAATGCTGCCATGTCATCCTTGATATGCTCAAGCACATTGGAGGAGATCACGGTGTCGAAGGTCTCCTCAATTAACTCGGCTGGAGGGCTGGTGATGTCCATCCTGTGAATCGAAACGTGACGCAACCTGCCGAACTGCTTCTTCAACTCCGCGACATAATCCTCGTTATAGTCCGTCAAAACAACTCGTTCCCGGTCAAGGATGAGACGGCCAATGGAACCCATCCCGCTTCCGAATTCGAGGACGCGGTCTCCCATGTGAGGGCGGAACTGGTCAAGGATCAGGCGTGAATATCCCGCGTAGGATTCCAACCGTTCGAGGGTTTTCCTGCCAACGTCATCGGGTTTGTAAAAGAGGGAGAAGCGAATCAGGCACCAGACGCAATGAAGGGAGTCCAGAAACCCGATTTTCTTCCCCTCACTGTAGGTCCTCCCCGCGTATCCAATGCTGACTTCATAGACACGAAGGCGCTTGTGGGCGATCCTGGTGGTGACCTCCGCCTCGAAGCCGAATCCGTTGGCCTGGAGGTCCATCTCCATCAAATCGGAACGGCGAAACATCTTATAGCAGGTCTGCATGTCTGTCAGGTTCAGGTTAGTCAATACATTGGAAAGATTTGTCAAAATCCTGTTCGCCAGTGCATGCCAGAAGTAGAGCACGCGCCTCGCCGAGGAGGTCATGAACCGGGAGCCGTAGACCACATCCGCCTTTCCGTCAAGAATGGGACGGAGTAACTTGATGTATTCACCGGGATCGTATTCCAGGTCGGCATCCTGAACGATGACGAAGTCGCCGGTGGCCTTTTCCAATCCACGCCTGATGGAGGCACCCTTGCCCAGATTGTCCTCGTTAATGACGAGATGATCTATTTCCGGGCCAAGGTGTTTATAGACACGATGTGCTCCATCAGTGCTCCCATCATCAACAAGAATGATTTCGCGCTCAAAGCCATCAGGAAGCGGTGCCTTCCTGACCCGCTCGACGACCTCCTCGATCGTAGGCGATTCATTGTAGACCGGGATGATGATGGAAAGTTTCTGGCTCATGGAGTCTTCCGTTGTTTCAGGATCCCCCGCCGGCATCGGGTGATGTTCCCGGTACTTGGGCGAGCACTTCATTCCTTGCACTAGCGGACAGGAACTCCTGTCCGGACTCATGCATTTGCTCATCAAGGGCGAGTAGGAAGCGCCCATGATTTCCTGCAAGTTCCGACCGTCCGGCGTCGACATACAGCCTCAACTTGAGGAGCTGAATTTCCGGATTGAGGGGGTTGAGGACAATGGAACCGTCCACGAGACGGATGGCATCGTCGAGCTTCTCGGCCTGCAGGTACAACTGCGCGGCCTTTTCAAGATCAGTGCGGGATCGTGGGTTGCGGCGGAAATAGCGCTCGGCCTGTTCCGCGGCGAGGAGATACTCCCCAGCTCTTTCGTAGGCATCCCGTGCCAGGCGCATGGAAGTGTGGCGCTGTTCCATCTCCCGCGTTGTCTGGCCTGCCTGCTGGGTGGCCTGGGTCAGCGGAAGGGTGCTCGCGTTGGCGAAGATGTCACCTGCCCGGCGGAAGTTTTCCCGGGCCTCGTCAGAGTTTGGCGGAAGTACCTGTGCATACAGATTGATCGTCGAGGCCTTGAAGAAATGGACGCTGACCTTGTTGCTCATTTCCGCCGCGCGGGTGAAGGCCTCAATGGACTTCTCAAATTGATTGCGTGTGCGCACCATGTGATATTCATAGGATTCCTGGGGATCCTCCACATCGGGAGTGCGTTGATCCGGGTTCCTGATCATCTCCACATATCGGGCCGCTGCCTGACGTTCCGCCTCGCCGAGTGTATAGTAAATCACCGCAAGGTTGTAGTGAACCTCCGAATAGTCGGGAGCATATTCCTGAAGGGTGCGGTAGGTTTGCAGTGCCTTGTTCGGATCACCAAGCTGGTTATAGACGTGGGCCAGCTTATAGTAGGTGGTCGGGCTGCCGGGGCGCTTTTGCAGGGAACGCTCATAGAACGCAACCGCCTGACGGATGGTCGGCTCGGCACCATCCCGGATGCGACCGGACTGGTCGAACAGCCCCGGATTAAGTTCCGAACGGCGCATCGCCTCGTTGTGCAGGAAGGAGGCATGGAACCAGCGCGTGGAAAAATTGCCAATATAGAGGAGAAATATTCCCGATGCGACCGCCACGGCCAGGCGGATTTCCTTCCGGGGAAGGGAGGATGGGGCAACTGCGACTGGCTTGGCCGCGCCCACCGTCTCGCGGCGAAGGGAGAACGCCACAATACCGGCCATTGTTCCCAACATGCCATGAATGGAGCCCAAGCCAATGGGCCAGCGCGACATGGGGTTGAGAAGAGCTCCCCCCAGGACCGCAAGAATTCCCACTCCACACCCGAGG
>JAFIGB010000388.1 GCA_020831705.1 Candidatus Sumerlaeia bacterium
CGGTGACCAGCGCGGTGCGGTCCGCCTCCCGACTGTTCGCGACGGCGATGATTTCCTCCAGATGAGCCGGCTTGAGGGCATCGGGAAGACAGGCATCAGTGACGGTGGAGAAGGCAACGCATGGAAGGCCTGCATGAACAGCGACAATGGTTTCTGGAATAGTCGACATGGTCACGCAGTCGGCACCAATGCGCTGGAACATCCGGTATTCCGCCGCGGTTTCCAGGTTGGGCCCTGTTACGGCCACCAGAACACCCTTGTGAACCCTGATTTTCTTCTCCAGGGCCACCGCCTCCAGTTTTGCGATCATCTCCCGATTGTAGGGCTCACTCATGTCGGGGAACCGGGGACCAAGGCGGTCATCGTTGGGGCCAATGAGGGGGTTGTCACCCATCATGTTGATCTGGTCGGTCGCAATGACAAGGGAGCCAGATGGAATCAGC
This sequence comes from Candidatus Sumerlaeia bacterium, assembly GCA_020831705.1. Classification (GTDB taxonomy): domain Bacteria; phylum Sumerlaeota; class Sumerlaeia; order SLMS01; family SLMS01; genus JAFIGB01. The sequence continues at coordinate 444 of JAFIGB010000388.1, forward strand.
GGGTTCACGCTGCCAACTGCATTCATGATGATGAGATTTTCCGCCCCAAGGGCCTTCATGACACGAACAGGAAAGGTGACCTGTTCCATGGAGTAACCTTCGTAGCGGTGGAATCGCCCCTGCATGATGGCGACCTGCTTGCCGGCCAACTTCCCGCAACAGAGGAATCCAGCGTGGCTTTCCACCGTCGAGACCGGAAAATGGGGGATATCACCGTAGGGAATCTTGACGAGGTTTTCCGGGCTGTCGCCGAGAGATCCCATTCCGGTACCGCAGATAATTCCCACTTTGGGAGTTTCGGAGACCTTGGTCCTGATGTAGGCGACTGCTTCGTTGATTTTGTCGAAAAGGTTCATGGGTTGTTGTTTATTCCCGGAGGTCATCAAAATTTTCTGATTCATCGTCCCGTCATGACTGGCCGGGTGTTGATCGGCGGTGAAGCAACGATCAGCCAAACCCAATAAATCCAGTCATCGAACTGATCAAACATGGCGTGGATGAAAATACCTTCCTCACCATGGGGCGCACTTCTTGAGGGCACCGCCTTTGGGTGTCAAGGTAAATGCCCGGATGGGGAGGCTCCCGGCCTCCCCATCCGGGTCTTAATCCTTCCCTCCACGGCGCTTCCGCTCGGCGGAAATCAGGCCCGGAATGGAGCGAAGGGCCCCCAGGGCACGGGCAATCTGGTCAACGTCACGGACCATAAGCTCGAAGGTCAGCGTGGCGGTTCCCCGTCGGCGGTCGGAGGAGGTATTGCACTTCTCAATGAAGATATGATGGTCGCTGATGATTCCCGTGACCTCGTTGAGGAGGCCGTTTCGATCCTCGGCATCAACCCTGAGGGTCACCGCATGGTTCGTTTCATGATGGGCATCGGGGTTCCAGTCGGCTTCCAGAATCCGCTCGTAATCCTGGGGCCTTTCCCGGGCACGGAGAACATTGGGGCAACTTTCGGAATGGACGGTCACTCCCCTGCCGCGGGTAATGAACCCCACAATGGGGTCGCCGGGGATCGGCTTGCAGCAATTGGCAATGCGGACGTTCGCCGCCTGGATTCCACCAATGTGGATCGGCTGGGAACTGGCCTTTGTGGGTGCCGGCCTGCGCTTTTTCGGTGGCTTGCGTGATCGGCGCGCCCATTCGGGGTTCATCCGCGCAATGGAGGCCGATGCGCTGATCGACCCGAAGCCAATCTCGACCAGGAGATCCTCCACCGTGTTCATCTTGTAGGCGCTGAGGAGGTTTTTCAACTGGTCGTCGAGTTCGGCGTTGCTGACCTCGATTCCCCGATCCTGGAGGACTCGGTTGAGTTCCTTGCGCCCATTGTCCACGAGTTCGTCGAGGTTCTTCCCCTTGAGGTAATGCTTGATTTTTTGGCGCGCACGCCCTGTTCGAGCGTATTCAAGCCAATCCCGAGACGGGTGCCCCGTCTGGGAGGTGAGAATTTCCACCACGTCGCCATTCTGCAGCTTGGTCCGCAGGTTGACCATGCGGCTGTTCACCTTGGCACCGACGCAACGGTACCCAATTTCCGTGTGAATGGAGAAGGCGAAGTCGATGGGGGTTGCCTTTGCCGGAAGCTCGTAAACATCACCCTTGGGGGTGAAACAGAGAACGTGGTCGGCGAAGACATCCTTTTTAAGGGCGTCGAGCAGGCCCGAGGACTCGTTTTCGTCGGAGATCCACTCGGTCAGCTGGCGAAGCCAGACAAGGCGCTCGTCGAGCTTGATGTTGTCGCGCTGTTCCTTGTACTTCCAATGGGCCGCGATGCCATACTCCGCGATCTGGTGCATGTTGCGGGTACGAATCTGAATCTCCGTCACCACCCCCTTGAATCCCATCACGGTGGTGTGAAGCGACTGATACATGTTCTTTTTCGGGACGCCGATGTAGTCCTTGAAGCGACCGGGAAGGGGCGGCCAGATGTGATGGATCAGCCCCATGATCTCGTAACACTCGCTGGTCGATTCACAGAGAATGCGCATCGCGTTGAGATCGTAAATCTGATCGAAGGTCAGGCCCTGGGCCTTCATTTTCTTGTAAATGGAATAAAAATGCTTGGGACGGCCGGTGATGGACAGGACACGGCCCGAGGCTTCGCGCTGGAGGTGGTTCCAAAGGAATTGCACCGATTCGTGGACGAAGCGGCGGCGGGCATCACGCTTGAGGGCGATCTTCTCCGCCAGACTCCGGTAGGCATCGGGCAGGAGCCACCGCATCGCGAGGTCTTCCAATTCACTTTTCAGCAGGGACATCCCGAGGCGGTTTGCAAGGGGTGCGTAGATATCGAGGGTTTCCTGGGAAATCTTGACCTGCTTTTCCTCGGAAAGGTACTTCAGGGTCTTCATGTTGTGGAGTCGGTCGCAAAGCTTGACGATAACGACACGGACATCCTTGGCCATGGCGAGAAACATCAGTCGCAGGTTCTCGACCTGGGCCTCGCGGGTTGTCTGGAAGTTGATCCGCGAGATTTTCGTGACGCCCTGGACAATGGAGGGAATCGGCTCGGGGAATTGCTCCTCAAGCTCCTCGCGGGTCAATTCGGTATCTTCGAGAACATCATGGAGGAGCCCGGCGGCAATCGTTGGGGCATCCATGTTGAGGTCGGTCAAATAGCAGGCCACCATGAGGGGGTGGCGGATGTAGGGCTCGCCGGAACTCCTGACCTGGCCGGCGTGGAGGCGGTCTGCCAGTTCGTAGGCCCGGCGGACGACATCCCGGTTTTCCGGCTGGGTCAGCTCGAGGAGTTGCTCGATGGAGGATATTTCATGGAAGGATTCATCGGTTTGGAAGGTCGCCCCTTGCGTCAGTCCCTCACCGATTGTAATTTCTCCATGCAGGATTGGAACCGTCGTGCTGGAGGGCGACCCGGGTGATGCCTGGCATTCTTCCAATTGTTGGTTCTGGTCCTTCAACATTGTACTTTCAACCCATTCCCGGCAGATTAACCGGCGTATAAGGGCGGGGATCATCCAAACCCCGGCAACATTGTCAAAGGCAAAGACCACGCCACCATGAGCGGCAACCACCATCCGCTACAAACACGGGCTTGTTGGCTGACACCCGATCGGTTGGAAAACACGCAAATCCTTCAGGAAACCCTCGAGGATTTCGCCGAACGGTCCTACAATACCATCATTTTCCCGGTCTTGTACGATGGGGAGGTTTCCTTTCAATGCGACCAGATTGGCGATTTGCGGCCAAAACGGTGCGCCGGCCTCCGTGCCCTGGAACTTCTGGCTGATTCGGAATTCACCGTATGGCTTTCCATCGACCCGCTCAGCGCAGGCGCTCCCGGTGCCCGCGATCTCGGGACCCTGGCCCGCCGAAACCGCCAATGGCTCATGAAAAATGTGGAGGGGAACTTCAAGGTCAAGGTCGGCAATGACCTTCCCGGTCTCTTTTGTTGGACCTCGCTGAACTTCCGTCGATTTGTGGGAAATCTTATTACCGCCCTTGTGGAGTCCCATCCCGTCGACGGCGTCGTCTTCGACATGCGTTTTATCCCCCGAACCACCCAGGATCCCTCCACGTGGACACATCTTGGATACAGTTGCCTGAGATGGATTCAGGATGGTCTTGATGTGGATCTGGAACGCTTCCTGACCCGCCCTTCGATGGAAAAACACGAGGAGATCAACCAGCTTCGCCTCGAAAAACTGATGGACTTCCTCGAAAATCTCATCGCCCGGTCCAGGCTGCAGGGCGGCGAACTTTCCACCCACCTCCTGGCGGACCTCCGCAATTCGGAAGACCCGTATGCCCCGTGGATCCCCCTTTACAAGGAGGGGCTTGTCAGCGAGGTGATGCTCCTCGCCAAGGCCGAGGATATTCCTGCCCACCAGCGGGCACTGGACCACCTCCTCCCCTCCCCACGCCCTTATCTGGCAGCCATCAAGACCGAAACAGACCTTGGTGACCTGGCAAAAAGCATGGAGGAGACTTCCGCCCTTGGTTTCTGTGTCCTCAAGCCCGGGCCACTTGGTCGCGCCACCATGCCCCGTGCGCCCTACGAATGGAACTTCCCCGGGGCCGTGGAGCAGGAACCCCTCCATGCCATTTGCACGATGCTTCAGGCGCTCAAGGATCAATTTTCAAATGACGGGGATATCAGCGCCATTCTGGAGGGCGCCCCTGTAGGATTCAACATCCCGTCAGAACCCGCGCCCTCTTATCAGGATGTGATGGAGTTCCGGGATGCCCTTCTTGACCATGTGCGCCTGCTCAGGTCCCGGGTAATTGCGGAGGACGGGAACAACGCGGATGGGAATGATGTGGCAAACCTTACCACCGGAATTTTGAGGCTTGAGGCATTCGCCCGGCTTCTGATTCTTTCCCCGGTTCAGGCCTGCGTCGTTCAATGATTTCCCGGTGTATCAAGTCCCTCCCCTTCGCCGCGGGCCTTTTTCTTTGCCTGGCACTGGTGCAGATTTTTGTCTATACAACTCCCCTCGATTCGGGCACCGGGAAATGGTTTGTCTACGGCCGCGACACCCTTGCCCATGACGCCGTCGTTCATCAGTGGATCCATATGTGGAACGAGAAGGAACCGGGGTCGATCCCCCTTTGGATGCCCGAGCTCCACGGTGGGCTGCCAACGATCGGTGCATTCCTTTGGACTCCCCTGGCACCCGCGGCGTGGGGGTTCCCCTTCCTTGTATATCCCGACGCCCAACGCCTCGGCTGGCTAATTTCGATCTGGCTGGCGGGAATTGGCGGCTGGCTCCTGGCCCGAGCCATGGGGATCCGGCCAATGGGCGCCCTCTTCGCAGGGATGGCATGGATGCTTTGTGGCCATGTCGTGACCCTGATGCATGCGGGACACTTTCAAAAGGTCATGGCCCTTGGTTGGTACCCATGGATGGTTGCCGGGGGCGTGATGGCCCTGCAGACGGGTTCCAACGCCCGGCGGTTGACCGGCATCGCCCTGGGTGCCCTCGGGCTGGGGATGATGCTCCTTTCCGGGCATCCACAAATTGCATATACGGGGATCGCCACCGTTGGTTTCCTCGCCCTTGGATATACGCTGGGACGCAGGAAGGCCCGCCTTGACTGGAAGCGGTGGGTTCCCTCCCTTGCCCTGCTCGGTGCCCTTGGGATCGGTCTCGGGGGTGCGCAATTTCTTCCCGGCGTGGAGATGTCCGGCTGGTCCAACAGGGCGGAGGGTGTTGACTGGGAGGAGGCCATTGCCACGAGCTACCCACCGGGGGAGCTGGCCGAGTTTGTTGTCCCCCGCGTAAAGGGTTCCTCCGTCTTCGGCGATGAATATACAGGGGAATGGGGGGACGAACGGATCGTCAGTGACTACATCGGGATGACCGTCGTCATTCTCGCCTTCATTGGCCTGGTACGGAGTCGCGGCAAACGCTTTGTCGTGCTGCTTCCATGGCTGGTGGTGATCATCGCCTCCCTTGTCGTCGGGATGGGGAGCTATACACCGGTATATCGGGTACTCTTTGATTTTTTCCCGGGTTTTGATTCCTTTCGAAGTCCCGGCACCTTCATGTGCGCCGCCTCCCTCGGGCTTGCCGTACTTGCCGGTGCGGGGTTGGACAACCTCGTCCGTCTGACAAGAGAAAGCGGAAAGCCCTTTGTTGGCCCGATGGTTTTTGCGGGCCTCTTTTTGGTGGCCTCCTCAAGCCTGCTGCGGGCGAACAACCACTTTCTCCTTCGCTTCAACTGGGATCGCTACCGGGTGGAATTCCGGGAGGCGAACGACGTGGACAAGTGGCTGGCTGAAAGAAACCTGCAACTGGATGTCTTCGACACGACGAATGATCTTTCCCTCAGGCCCATCCTGTTCGGCAGGAAGGCCATAAACGGATACCACCCGATCACGTGGAAGGCGAAATCCGTTCGCGACCACGAGGAGGACATGTATAGCATTTCTTGGTACGAGGCCTGGGGCGTTCCAATTCTACTGGCAGCCAAGCCGGTGGAGTACGACGAAACGGTGTTCAACCACCTGGAAAGTTTTCCCCGCGAGGAAAGAATGGCGCTGAAAATCCTCGGGGCCAGTGGTCACAGCGACGGCCACGGACTGCAATCTGTCCAGTGGGTCAACCGTCACCCCAATCATCGCCATGTAATCGTGCGCGGCTGGGGGGGATGGGTCCGCTTCGCCGACAATATTGCCCCGGGATGGAACGTCTTTATCAACAATGAAAGAATCGAAACACCCCGGGAACCGGAAATGGAAATTCAGATTCAATACGAGGAGGGCAAACATGAAATCTTCAAGTTCTATACACCCTTTTCCTGGAGGGCTGGCCTTTTCATGACCGCCCTGTCGCTCTTTGGCATCGCCCTTTGCATGGGGATGGGGCGGCGCCCGAGATATTGACCCCCATCAAAGACCGAGTTGCCGCGCCCCAACCATGTACTTGAAGATATACTCGATCAACTCGACGTAATTCCTCGCCTTCGCAGGGGTTTCCCCCCAAACGGTAACTCCATGGCGGCGGATCAGCATGACAGGAATGAGGGGGGTATTACCATCCAGCCATCCTGCAAAATCCGCCGTGATTCGGTCCACTTCGCCGTGGTTCCGAAAGACGGGGATGGAAACCTCCGGGTCCTCGGTCCAGATATTGAACCCCTTGATGACTTCCAGGGGGGCGAGCCGCACCATCTCCCCCTCCGTGAACATGCTGACGAGATTCGCCTCGACGGAGTGAACATGATAGACGGCACCGACGATGGGAAATCGCTTGTATAGCAACTGGTGGATCGACGTTTCCGCCGAGGGCTTAGAGGGTTCCTCGCGGCGTTCCACCACACCGCCGTCAAGGTCCACCCGCACGAAGTCATTCCCGCCAAGCTCGCCCTTGTGCTTCCCACTGGAAGTGATCCAGAAGGATTTCTCATCGTGGCGGGCGGACAGATTACCGCCCGTTCCCTCCATCCAACCCTTGGCGTGGAAGATTCGGCCTGCCTTGATCAGGTCCTCGCATGGATCTGCCATGAAAATTCTCCGGCGCAATCTCCCGGAAATCCGTCCGGACGGCGATGGCCATGGTTCCCGCCCCCATTACCGGAGGCAAGCCGATCGTCCACCCTATATGTGGGGGACTTCAACTGGCCGGTTCTTCCCCCTGGCGTTCCTTCCTGCGGGAAATTTTGTCAAGGGCACGATCTGCGTGGCCGATTTCCTCCTCGAAGAAGATCCTTCCCGCCTCGAAAAAGTGCCGTCAAGATC
>JAFIGB010000016.1 GCA_020831705.1 Candidatus Sumerlaeia bacterium
GTGAAGGATCGCCACGGCGCCCTGATCAAGGTCCTGCGCCCCTTCGAGGAACTGGGGATCAACCTGAGCAAGCTGGAATCCCGCCCAACCAAGCGCCGGGCATGGGAGCAGGCTTTTTTCGTCGATGCTGACGGTCACCGCGAAAGCGAAAAGATTCAATCCGCCATCGAGCAAATCCAGCCCCATTGCGAGGCGATTCGCATCCTTGGCAGTTACCCGCGGGAAAAGACGCCGAGCGAAATCGAAAGTATCCAGCGCCAGGCCATTTCCGAACGAAACTCCAGAGAGTCCGTGGAGAAACAGGGATGATGGGGGTGCTTCCGCGCCAATTACTCCTCCTCACTGCATTCCTGATCGCAGGTATCCTCGGTGGCGCGTGCGCAAAATACCCCTCCTTCTACAAGAAACCCGGCCAACGCACCTTCTTCATGGTTCCCAGACATGTTCCCGACGGTTCCCTCACTGATAAGCAGGTGGCGGGGCTCAAGGCATGGGAAAATTGGCTGATTGAGGAACGTGGGGGCTATGAACGGTTGGGGTCCGAAATCAAAGGATGGGAAACGGCCGATATGGGTCCACATTTTGATGAGGATCGAACATATATCATCGTCATGCATGATGGCGATAAGGATGTGTTCCACGAGTCACTAATCAAGTTCATGGGTGGGGAATATGAGGAGCAGGAGGTCTCGATTGAACCATGATGCGAGACTTCCAATCATCCCGTTCCAAGGGAACCGCTGAAAAATCATGAATACCATCACCAGTTTCCGAGGTTGGTTCTTCCTCACGGCGGCCCTGATCATTGTGATGCTCGGTGGTGGCTGCGTAAAGAAGACCGCAATCGGTACCAACTCCGGTCACCGCACCTTCTTCGTAGTCCCTACCCATCTTCCCGACGGTACCCCAAGTGATGAGCAGGTGAAACAATTGGAGGCCTGGCTTATCGAGGAGGCAGGCGGATACACACGCCTTGGCACGGGAACCGGAGGCTGGAAAAGCCCGACCGGTGAAGTGATCGTGGAGGAGAACCACATTTACATCGTTGGAATATACAGTGGAGACCCGGGCGAATTTGCCGACTTCCTGAATTCCTACATCGTTGAGAACTTCAACCAGCAGGAAGCCTGGATCGAGCAGTGGTGAACCCCAGGTCTGGGGATTCCACCGGCGATGTTTTTTTTCCAATCCACTGGCAGGGCTCTTGCACCCCTCTTGGGACGCATGGTTTGGTGAACCGGTTGGAGCACCGACGGTTACCACCTGTGACTTTGGAATTGGAAATATATGGCGGAATTTATAGCGGCCAAATTCAGCGAGGAGGAGATGCCTGTCATCTTCGACCCCGGTGACCTTCGTGGAAAGGTCAAGCCCCAGGACTTTGTTGTTGTTCCCAGGGGTGAAGGGGAGGATGTGGCCTTCGTTGCCTGCATGGAGTATAAAAGCTCCAAGCAGCTTTCCCTTCGGCGAAACCCCTACCCCCGGGTCATTCGCAGGGCAAATGAGGACGAGGTGTCCAGCTGGTGGACCCGCAAGGCGACCGAACGGCGCGCCATGGTCATCTGCAAGGACAAGGCCCGGGAGCTCAAACTCGACATCAAAATCAGCCATGTCCGCATCGATGAACAGGATCGGAAGGCGATTTTTCACTTCACCAGCGACCAACGGGTCGACTTCAGGGCGTTGGTGAAGGAACTCAGTGCCCTGATCAAACTGCGCATCGAGTTGTGGCAGATACGCGTCCGCGACGAGGCACGGATGATTGACGGCTACGGAGTCTGCGGCCAGAAGACCTGCTGTTCCACCTGGCTCAAGGATTTTAGCAACATTGCCATTCGCATGGCGAAGGATCAGGACATTAACCTGCCGCCCTCGAAGCTTTCCGGCCAATGTGGGCGCCTCCTCTGTTGCCTCTCCTACGAGGTCGACCAATACCGCGAAATGTCCCGGGAGGCCCTTCCAAAGGGCTCCACCGTTACCTTTGAGGATGCCGAGTGGGTGATCATGGACCGCAATCTCATTGCGGGAACCTACCATCTCACCAACAGGTCGGGCCTCCACAAGACCGTGAAGGCAGCGGAGCTTGCCGAAGGCGAAGCCAAGGTCCCCGAGCAAATGCAGCGCATGGGCCGAAAGGTTTTCAAGGCGAAGGTCCCCGAGGATCTGGAGGCGCACCTTCCCAGCAAGGAAAAGGAATCGGTCGCCACCAGCCCTGCCGTCGAGGAAGCCCCCGAAGCCCCACCGACCGAGAAACCGAACAAGGGCCGCCCCAAGAAGAAAAAACGCCGCAAGGGCCACGTTCATCGAACTGGTGAGGGCGATGCACCGCGCGAGAAAGTTGCCGAGGAAGGGAAGTCTTCCCCAGCACCGGAAGGCGATCGCTCCCCCACCCAGGCACCAGGACGGGGACGCAAGCGCCCACGAAATACCGCCCGAAGTGGAGACGGCCCACCGAAGGCACCCCAGCAGGATGCCTCCCCATCGAATCAGAAAAAAACCGAAGGCGCGGGGGATGGGAAACCACAACCACGTCCCGGACGCCGCCGGAAGAAGAACAAGCGTCAGTAATCAATCCAAACCCCAGGGAGTCTGAAACGTGTCCAAAGCCCTTCAGGAATATCTGCTCGACAAAGTCCGCAAATCATCCCACAAGGAGTTGCTTCTTGAAAACCCCCCGAAGGTCATTGGAGGCGGTGATGAGATCCTCGTTGCCATCGGTCCGGACGACACAAAGGTCGTCTACGTGGGAATCCGCCACGGAGGGGACACCATTCGCGTCGGATTTGCCGCCCGTGATCGCTGGGCAAACGAAGAGGTCGAGGAAGCGGTCGAATCTAATGGCGGTACCATGACCGAGTTCCTTGAGGACGAAATGGAAGCCGACGATGAACTGGAATATCAGGTTCAGCACTTCCATGACACCGGCTGGTTTCATTTCGCCAGTGACATCCCCAAGGGGGCTGACTGGTTTGCATCGGACAAGGGTCGGGAAGTCCTCTGGTATTATGTGGATGGATACGCCCGGGGAATCCTTCCCCATGTCATCGACAACGACGAAGAATAACATCACAAAGGACACTCATTACATGTCTCAAATCGAATCCCGGCTCCGTGAATTGGGGCACGAACTTCCCCCCACCCCCAAACCGGTCGCCTCCTATGTGGCCGCGATGCGGACGGGTAACCTCGTCTTCACCGCAGGCCAGCTCCCCCGCGCGGACGGGAAATTGCTCGCCGAAGGGAAGGTGGGAACCGATGTCACCGAGGAGGCAGCCATGGGCGCCGCCCGCATTTGCGCCCTCAATGCCCTGGCCGCGATCAAAAGTGTCATCGGTGACCTCGACAAGGTCACCCGCGTCGTCAAGGTGGTGGTCTTTGTGGCCTCCGCACCCGACTACAACGGGCAGCCAATGGTTGCCAATGGCGCCAGCGAGTTCCTTCAGGAAGTTTTCGGCAGCAAGGGACAACACGCCCGCTCGGCGGTTGGTGCAGCCAGCCTTCCACAAAACGCCGCCGTCGAAGTTGAACTCATCGTGGAAGTCAAGGACTGACCACACCAGCATGCCCAGGAGGAGCTGACACCATGTTGAATTTCGCCCGGAGGTTGACCCTCCTTGGGATGGTTGCCGGACTCATGCTCGCAGGCGGGCTCGTCCATGCGAGCGACCTCAAGAAGCTCGCCGCGAAGGAAGAATTGACCATCGTGGTCACCGATTCCGGTCTTGGCGGGCTTTCCGTCGTGGCCGACATTGCCCGGCGTGCCGAGGAACTGAAAACCCACAAAAAACTACATGTGGTGTTCTACAACGCCCTTTTCGATGCCGACAGCGGTTACAACAGCCTGCCGACCCGCGAGGACAGGGTACGAATCTTCAACAATGCACTGGTCGACATGGGGACCCGTTTCGATGCCGACCTGATCATGGTCGCCTGCAATACCCTGTCGGTCCTACTTCCTGACTGCGAATATGCCCAAAGCGGCGAAGTTCCCATCCTTGGAATCGTCGAAAGTGGTGTGGAACTGATGGAGGAAGCCTTCAATCGGGAACCGGAGGCGAAGGTGATTCTTTTCGCCACCCCGGTTACAGTCGAGGAGGACAGCCATCGCTCGGAACTGGTTGCCCGGGGAGTTGACGACGATCGTCTCGTTCTCCAGGCCTGCCCGGAACTGACATTCTACATCGAGCAGGAATTCGACGGGTTCGAGACCGAGTTGATGATTTCCGCCTTTGTGAACGAGGCAGCCGCCAAACTGGGTGATCCGTCAATCCCGGTCTACGCAAGCTTCAACTGCACGCATTTTGGCTACTCGGCGGACTTATGGGAGTCGGAATTCAAGGCCGCAGGGCTGACCCTCCGTGGCATGATTAATCCCAATGACCAGATGGCGAACTTCCTGTTCGGGAAATCGCTCCATAACCGTGCGGAGGACCCCTCTGTGACCGTTGATTTCGTCACCATGGTGCCCATATCCGATGCCGCCGTGGCCTCGATCAGCCGCGCCGTCCAGAATATTTCCCCCAGAACAGCCCAGGCGCTGAAGGATCATGAATTGATCCCGGATTTGTTTCCCTGGAAGGAATAATCCATCAGGGGCTGATAAAACCACAATTACATGAAAAAGCTCAGGGGATGCCGGCATCATAACGGCGTCCCCCTTCATTTTTATAAGCAAACAATCACTTCGCGGTATGTGAATAATGAAATTACACTTGATGCCGAGGGTGGAATCACGTTCTCTCTATGAAGTTAGAGACGTCAAGAAAGACACCCCCCAAGGAGGCTCCCCATGGCTGAAGGCCAGGCATCCGAAGAAAAACTGTTGGAGGAGGTAAAGTCCCTCAACAAACGACTCGATGATGTGAACCAAGCGGTTGCGCAATCGAAGTTGGCAGCACGTGGCGTGATGGTCGCGCTATTTCTCGTCGTTATATTCGGCATCTGGAATGCGTTCCGCCCCGCCTATGTTGCCTACCAAAACCCCGAACCGTACCGTGAAGCATTTCTTGAGGAACTGCAGTCAACAATTCTGCCCCTTCTCGAATCCGAGGTAAAGGACATCGCCCAGACGACCGGCAGGGAAGTCTTCAACCTCGCTGTTGAAAAAGCCCAGGGTCGTAGCGATGACCTCGCCAAGGCATTCGAGCTTGAGGTCGGCAACCTGATGCAGGAGTTGCAGGAATACGGCGAGGACACCCTTGCCAAACAGGTCGTCACGTTCGAGCTTGCCATCCGTGAGAAACTCTCCGATGCGCTTGGTGAGGATATCGAGGATGAAAACTTGATGATCCGGGTTTTGGACAATGCGGCCCTCGCTGTTGAAAATGCCGTCAGGCGGTCGGTTGACAAGGAACTGGCCGACCATATCAACGAAATCATACGTCTTGAGGAATTGATGGTAAATTTCCCCGTCCCCATGGAAATCAAGGAGATGGATGATACCCAGCTTTCCGAGTTCATGATCAGCGAGCTCGGCAGGTATGCAGTCGCCACATTGAAAGTGAACTTTACCACGGAGCAGCGCGAATTGTTGCGCGAGCTTTCCGACTGATTCCCTCAAAACGAGAAAGGTTTAAAGCACGATGGCAGACATGGAAGCCGTAAAAAAGGAAATTTATGCACTCCGGGGAAGACTGGATGAACAGGTCGCCCGGGCGAAGCGCCAGCAAACAATCACCCTCGTCATTGGTGTTCTACTCATTGTTTTTGTCCTTGGATATTTCCAATGGATCAAGGGCCAACTCGGTCAGATGCTCGACGAGAAGACGCTGGCCCAGATCGCCAGCAGCTTCGTACAGGACAAGGTTCCCGAGGTACGCTCCGAGCTGGAATCAATGGCGATTGAAATGACACCCGAGATGGTTGACAACATCGTCAACAACCTGATCTCGACCCAACTCCCATCATATAGACGGAACGCTGTCTCCTTCGTCAAACGGGAGACAGGTAGCCGCCTGGATGAATTCAACAAGACACTCGACATTGCGTTGGACGAACTCCTTCAGTCCTACGAAGAGGACATCACCCGCCTGCTCACGGAACTCGACACCGACGAGGGTCGGGATGCACTGGAGGAGGAGGTCTACTCGATGATTGTGGCCTCGCTTGAGGACTCCGAAATCCGCGATACAATGGCTGTCTATCTCGATGGTATCAGGGACGTGAACGATCGCCTCACCTGGCTTTCGGAGGCGGAAGAAGCGGAACTCCACGAGGCGGAAAAACCCGTGCGCAACCTCATTGCCGCCATCCGCGAGATGGCCGAGCGTTCCACGATGGACTTCGCCATCCTCGACATGGACTCCGAGATCTTCAAGCCCATCGAAGTCGACGTCGAATAAGAAACCGGGGAATTCAGTCCCCCCCCATGACATGAAAAAGGCCGCCCTGGAATATCGTCCGGGGCGGCTTTCATTTTGTGTCTACACACCAACTCCTCAGGGGTTGGGGGTCATGATGGTGAAGGAAAACAGGAGGCCCGTGTCCCGTGCCTGGAGGCTCCACCATGAATCGCCGAGGGAGGCACGAAGCATGTCCTCCGGTGGTGTGCGTGCCCCGGGGATGAAGGCAGCGGTCCGGAGCAACTCGTCAACGAGGGCTCCTCCGTTTGTGTAGACAAAACCGATGAGGGAATCACGGTCCACATCGCGCAGTATCTGCTCCACGTCGGAATTGCTGCGAATGTCGCCGGTTCCCTGCCCTGATATACGGCGCAGGAGCTCCCGCGCCTCCGAGCCGTCGTCGCCTGCGATCAATCCACCTGTGGAGACGGCGATGGAAATCGGTGGCGCACCCTGCTGGCGCCCCATGGGGGTGCGAAGCTCCCAAAGGGTCACCCCGTCCACGTCGGAGCTTTCAGCATCCAGGAGGCGAATGTCACCCTCGGCAAGCTGGCGGATGGCCTGGTTGAATTGGCCAACGAGATCCATGTCGCCCCCGAAGGGGAAATACCATCCTGTCGACACGGTCGTCCTTCCCGTGGCCGAGGGGGAGGTGCTGTCACGCATGTAGGTTACCGACTCGCCAACGATCTGCGAGAACAGGTCATCCACGACACGAATCTGGAACTGGTTTTCGATGGTTTGAAGGCCGACATCCATGGCGATGGCCATGGAGGGGGCGACTTCCCGATAGACGGCCTTGAAGTAATCGTAGGCCGACTTGACGTCCAGGGTGATGGTGCCAAAGGTCTTTGCGTCCGCAGGCACATAGCGAAGGCTTTCAAGGCGGTTCTCCGGGAAGGTGGACAGGAGCCGGAATATCCCTGATGGGGACTCGCCGGAGGAAATGCCAAGGTCTATACGTGCCTCGTCCCCGTCTATCGTGAGGTTGGCGAGCACGGGGCCTGCGTTGGTCAGCCCAAGGAGGTTGAAAAACTTGAGGGACTCGCCGTGGGTACGCAGGTTTTCCATCTGCCGGATCTGGTGGGAAATGTCGTAATAAAGATGGAAGTTACCCGTGGAGGATTTCAGGGACTCGCTTGCCCGTCTATACCGCGGGGACTCATGGAGGTGGAGCGAGGGATTGTCGCTGACAAGGGCACCAATCGCACGGCGCAATGGCTCGCCACGCCCCTCGGCAAGGAGGAAGACCCCATCAACATGGGCATATTCCACGATCACTTCAAACTCCTGAAGGAGGTCAATGCCGGGAATATGATCCCCGGGGAGCTTGACCTGCTCCTCCAAGTAGTAGCGAATCTGATAAACCTCGTGGCCATGATACTCAACGAGACGGCGCGAGGCCTGGTCGGGAACACGCTTCAGCGCCTCCTCCATGAATCTGTCCACATCCTCCCGTTGGTCCTCCTCGTAGTCAGCCGTCAGGATCACATCCCACTCGATGATCTCCACGTCATTTTCCTCATACAACTTGTAGAGCGTGGAGTAGATGGCCATGGAACCGGAAAAGGTCTCGACAATATCCTCGCTGGTGAAGTGAAAGACCGAGGTGGCCGATTCGATCCCGCTGGCAATGGAGAACCCGACTTCGGGGAGGATCAACTGCCAGATCGGGCCGAGGGGATCGGCGGAGGAGACGGGAATACGGGCGAGGGTGCGCGATACGGCATCAGTTCCGCTGCCGACGCCGTAATCCTTGTCCGCCAGCAGGGCAAAGAAGGGATTTTCCAGGGAGTTCTCCCTGGCAGCGGAAAGATCATCCACCCAGAAGGCGATGTGTGCCGAGTTGGGGATTCTTTCCCCCAGATTAACCGCGAATCCTGCTGCTGGAATGCCAGCCAGGCAGACCAGCGCCGCAACCATACGATTTCGATTGGATTGAAACATTCATATCTCCTTGTTGCTTTCGCTCCCCCCTAAACTTTGAAAGGAATCCGGCACCATTGAGCCACCTGACCAATAAAATGGCAAGCGGGATGGGGGAGATCTTCATTTTATGCATAATTTGGACCGCCGACCTGGCGCCGAGGACCACTCAACGGATCACAAAGAGCTTTTTCACCGTCCAGCCAATGCCCTTGAAAACGTACCCAAGGGGGCCGGGAATCCGTTTTTGCGAGATTGTCAGGTGAACCTCCGCCATCGTAATCCTGCCCGAGGTTCTCGTCAGCCAGCCCTGAATACGATCAATCTCGCTTTGAACCCGGTTCAGCTCCTTTTCCACAGCAAGAATGTCCTGCACATCGCTGGCCTGCTCAAGGAGCTGATGGAGTCGATCGCGGAGGGCGGTCAGGTTATTCAGGTTGGCCTCATTGTCCCGGAACGAATCCGTCACATCGGTGGCGGAAACGGAAAAGCTCTTCAGCTTCCCGGTTGCCTTGGTCGACTCCAGAAAGGCATCGAGCTTTTCTTCGGGAATCCTCAGGTTCAGGACGTGACTTTTATTGGCATTGATTCGGGTGTCGGAAACCCATCCCCCCAATTCGGTCACCTCGGCGCGAATCTCCCCCGCCGTCACCTCGGGAGAGGAAACCGCAACCTCAACGCGGGCCGAGCGAATAAGGAGCCGATCGCTTTCCATGGGCTGGGAGGAGTCCATTTGGGCACTCATGGTACGTTGGGCACGTTGATCGGCCGCCTGATGGGCACACCCGGAAAACAAAACCGGAATAAAAATGAGTAGGACTGAAAGGGCGATTGGAGCCATGCGGGGAAAGGGTGTTTGGGTGGGCATCTTCTGAATTCTCCTGAAAAATGGGGCGATTTGGTCATTCTTTTTATTAAATAGATTACCAACAGTGTGGTCGGCCATCCTCAATACCACATTTGCCCCTTGTCCCCCATGCGGTCAATAGGCACGGTCCACCCATCGCACGGTTGATTTACTTCAACCGGCTACTTTTTGTCATATAACGGAGACCGGCAGATGGCCACGGATGGTGGAAGGATTGTTATTGGTGTCGATGGCGGGGGAACAAAAACCGCTGGAATTTTGTTTTGCGAGGACGGGAAGGAATTGGCAACCCATGAGGTGGGGAGCACCAATCCGCACTCAAACCCCGAGGACACCGAAAGTTCGAGGATGAAGGAATTGATCGAGACCCTACTCGATCAGGGGAAGCTCACGAGGGACAACCTCGACGGCATTTGCCTGGGCATGGCCGGTTGCGACCGCCCTGCTGACAGAAATTTTCTCGACAACATCGTGCGTCGCCACGTCGCCACCGACACCCCCATTCTCCTCGTCAACGATGCCATGGTTGCCATGGTGGGTGTCATCGGCCGCCTTCACGGGATTCTGGTCATCGCAGGGACCGGTTCGATTTGTTTCGGTTTTGACGAGACAACCGGCACCAAGGCCCGCTGCGGCGGTTGGGGCCATTATCTCGGGGACGAGGGGTCCGGTTTCCTCATTGGCCTGGAGGGTCTACGTGCCATCATGCGCGAATTTGATGAATGCGCCGAGAAGACATCGCTGACAAAGGAAGTCCTCGCCCACCTGAAACTGGACAGCCCCACCGACCTGATCGGATGGACGTATATGCAGGGCAACGGGAAGCCGGAAATTGCCGCCCTCGCCCGCCTCGTCCATGAGCAGGCCGCCGCCGGGGATTCCATTTCAATTCGGATCCTCGAAACCCAGGCAACAGACCTGGCCAACCAGGTCGCCACCGTCTATAAGCGCCTTTTCGCAGGGAGGGAAGGCACCATCCCCCTCGCCCTTTGGGGGGGGAATCTCCAGCATGTGGACCTTTACCGCAAACTCTTCACCGATCGCGTGGCGGACCATAAGTTGCCCCTCGAACCGGTCATGAAGGATGTCCCCGCCATGATTGGGGCCGCGCGGCACATGCTCAACAACCTGTAATGGAGTTTCGCTTCGCCCGGCAAAATGTGGTCTGCTTTTCAACAGCAGACTGGGACACCCCACTGCCGACGAACAAACACCAACTGATGCGGCGGCTGGCACGGCGCGGCGCACGGGTTCTATACATTGAGACACTTGGAACCAGACCCCCGAAGCTTTCGTCGGGGGTCGACCTGGGGCGCATCGCCCGCCGCCTGGGAAGGTCGATGGAGGGTGCCCAAAAGCGCGAAAAACGCCTATGGTCCATCAGCCCGCTGGTCCGGCCGGACTGGAGCACCAGCCTCCGTGTCGGCGTAAACAGGTCCTCCTTCCACTTCCAGACGAATAAGGTCCTCGCCAGGTTTCCGGACCCCATCGTCTGGATATACAGCCCCTTTGCCGTCCACCTTCTCCCCAAAATGAACCCGCGTCTTGTTGTCTATCACATGGTGGACGACCTTGCTGCGATTCCGGGAGTCGACGTCCATGCCCTTCGCGAGGCGGAAAGTCTCCTTCTCGAAAGGGCGGATCTTGTTTTCTGTACGGAACGTTCCCTCTATGACAGGGCACGGGAGATTTCCGCCAACTGCCATCTCATGCCCAATGTGGCGGATTTCCACCATTTCTCCCGACCAGCCGAGGGTGGGGATGACACCCGACTGGCGGCGCTTCGCTCCCTCCCCCGCCCCCGTGTTCTCTTTGCCGGGAACCTTGCCGACCACAAGGTCGACATGGCGCTGCTGGCGGAAATGGCCTCCAAACGCCCCGACTGGCAACTGGTGCTCATCGGCCCGGAATGGGAGGGGAACAGACCCGGAGGGGCGTTGGAAAAACTGCGCCGGATGCGCAACGTCACCATGGTGGGGCACGTACCCTACGAGGATCTTCCCGCGTATATACACGAGGGCGACGCGCTGGTGATTCCCTACCTCCTCAACGATGCAACCCGCGCGGTCTCCCCCCTGAAATTATTTGAATACATGGCAACGGGAAAGCCGGTGGTGACGGCGCCGCTTCCCTCGGTGCTGCCATGGACGGGTGCCGTGGAGGTGGCGACCACGCCGAAGGAGTGGCTGGAGCGCCTGGATTCCGTGCTGGAGACCCCCCATCGTGGCGTTCGCCAGCGAAGGGCCCTTGCTCGCCGCCACACCTGGGAGCGACGCCTGGAGGAAATGGCGGAAAAAATCGGGGAAGTTTTCAACGACAAGTAAAAACCGGGATGGCTCCAATGGAGGCCACCCCGGCTTGTATAGACCCAGGTCGGTTGAACCGGTTGTACCTACTTGGCCGGTTGCTCCGATGCTTCTTCATTTGCCGCCTTCTTCTTCATCCCAAAGGTGGGATCAATGGAGAGGAAGGGGATAAAGAGAATACCGGGAATGGTGAAGAGCATCACCAACCCGAAGAAGGTGGGATATCCCACCAATTCCGCCAGATAACCGGACCACATGCCGGGGATCATGAAGCCGAGGGCCATGAAGCCGGTACAGAGCGCGTAATGCGCCGTTTTGTACGGCCCGGCGGCGGACATGATCATGATCATCAGATACGCCGCGAATCCAAACCCATATCCGAACGATTCGATCCCGATCACCACATTGATCCAGAAAAGGTCGGAAGTCAACATGGGATCAAAGTCCGCAACGGCGATCCAGATATACAGCAGGTTGGGAAGGTGCATCGCCGCCACCATGTACCAGATGACTTTCTTGAGACCATACCCGGCAATGATAAACCCGCCCAGAAGACCACCAATGGTGAGCATCAGGAGATAGACAAAGGTATTGCTGAAGGCAAGCTGGCTAAGTGTCATGGCGACGCCGCCATTTGCCGCTGCGTCAATGAGGAAGGGGTTCTTGACCTGGGCAAGCTGCGCTTCGCCAAGGCGGAAGGTCAGCAGGAATCCAAGAGTAATCGCCATGCCCTTCTTCATGAAGAACGTCTCGAAGACGCTGGCGAAACCGATCTGGCTCAACCGCGAAGTCGTGCGGAACATGGAGAGAAGAAGCTGGCTGATACCCGGTGCCTTGACAAGGGCGGCACCCACAAGGATCAGGATAATATAGCGTGCCGCGCTGAAGAAAAAGTTGAAGCCCTTTTCATCAAGGTCGGTCATGGTTCCATTTGGATAAAACATCTCCTGGAAAAATGGAGCCGCCATTCCCATGATTCGGAACGACAGGAAAAAGAAGAGCAACGGGGTCCCCACCGTGACCAACAACCAGAAGATGGGGATGAGAATCATTGGCTTGTGCTCGGTAAAAATCACATCAGCCGATGGGACGGGCATGGAGAACTGGTGATAGAAGAAGAAGGTGGCAAACATGCCCGCACACAGGAGCATCACCACCATCCAGCTGAAGGGAATATTCCCCGACGTGGCCCGGAAACTTGTGCTCGTTTCCTCCCGAATGCGGTGGTCCACACTGATCCGTGCCGTCTGACCCGTCGACCAGTTCTCCGAGGTAAACACCATGCGGGTGTCCTCGCGATTGATTGTAATGCCGGGGTCGCCATCATCGTGGGCGAGGATCACAACCAACTCGCGTCCCTGTTCGGGAGGTTGGGCGAGACGAACGGTAAGGGTCGTCGCCTGGTCCGGTGCAGCGAGGACAATGGGCGGATCAAAAATAACAGCCTGCTCGGAGCCAGGCCCCTGGAATCCGGTCATCTGCTCCTCCATGGGAGGAACACCTTCGTCGGTCACAACAACGCGGACTTCCGCGACCTGGGGTTCAAGGCCGGTGTGCTTCTGAACGATGCCAGCGAACCAAAGCAGGATGCCCGTGGCGAAGATCAGGGCCGCACGGAAAGCCGTGCTACGAACACCGACGTAGAACGCCTGCTTCTTCTCACTCAGGCCGAGCATATAGAAACCGTCGCAGGCGATATCATGGGTCGCCGCGGCAAAGGCCATGAGGAATAGGAAAATCAGGGAGAAGAAAAAGAAGGTTGGGAGTTCGTTTCCAAAGACGTTGATCTGACCGGGAACGAGAAGGGAAAAGCCAATACCGACAAAACAGAGGGCAACGAGGCCCTGCATCCAAATGGTCCAGCTGCGCTTTGTCCAATAGCGGTCAACCAGCGGGCTCCAAAGGGGCTTGAGCGTCCACGGAAGCTGAAGCAACCCGACCCAGAAAAGGGTGATCCCGAGGGGGAGCCCCATTGTGAAGAACACAAGGAGGATGAGCTGAATAACAACGGCGTACTGGAGGCCCTGAGCGAAGTTGACCGTGGGCACCCATGCCCAGGGAGTAATCGCCCTTCCCCGGGAATCGGGATCGCCAACGTGGACGTTCTCCTCCTCCTGGATAACTGGCTGATTGCTTGGTGATGCCATCATGATCCCCCGTTTAGTTAATCTGGGCGCGGAAACGCAGCCACATGTGACGATACCGCGAAAACTTGCTGGCGGGGATGTCACCATTGATCATTAGAGCGCCGCAAGGACAGATCAACCCTTTCACTGGTCAGCAAACGCGCCAGTGACAGGGCTCCATATTCGAAATTTATTTGGGGGGAAAATCAGACGGGAGAAAGATACTCAGCAGCCGCAACTTCAAGAAGCTCATCCACATCACCCGGTCGCACCTCGCTGAAAACCAGATTCGCAGGGCACAACATCACGGCGGGGCCATTCTTGCACTCATCAAGGCAACCGGATTCCACGACACGGATCTCACGCTTCAGTCCCGCCTCCTTGATGGCGGCCTTCAGTTTCGAACGGACCTTGTCACCACCCTTCTTGCAGCAATTGCTTTTGCCGCAAACGAAGATGGTAAGGGGTTTTTCCGAGGAATTGGCCTTCAAGAGCGGATCTCTCCTTGGGAGTGGGGGCAATGCCCCGACGCGGGAGACCATGCGAACACGGCATTGGTGACGCAAGGCGAATTTTGCCATACCAAACAAAAAGTGGCCGACCCCGCAAGCAATCGGTCGGACCGCTCCGATTCCCCTTGGGCACAGGCCAAATCCTCGTGAATGATCACCGGGCTTGTGCCCGCTGGGCACACCATTTCCGGAGGAAAAGAGTCATATGATCTCAGGAACCAGCAGGATCCGGCGCTTCGGTGCCATTGCAGCAACAGTCGCGGCCCTGGCCATCGGTTTGGGGGCATGTGCGGGTGTCTCCAAGTCTCCAAAGGAGGCGACTTC
>JAFIGB010000391.1 GCA_020831705.1 Candidatus Sumerlaeia bacterium
ACCGGCACCCGCCTGTTCATGGCGCCGGAAGTTTTGGCGGGCAAGGAGGCAAGCATCCAGAGCGATATATACGCGCTGGGCATTATGCTCTATCAGATTGTGGCGTGCAAATTCGGCCATACAATCGGAGAAGGGTGGCGCGACGATGTTACCGACCCCCTTTTGAGCGAGGATATCGCAGGATGCGTCCATCAGGATCCGAAACGACGATTCAAAAGCGCCTCGGAATTGGCGGAGCGACTGCGAAACCTGGATGAACGTCACGCGGAGATTGAACGGCAAAAAAAGGAGGAGGAGAAGGAGCGCATTAAAGAGGAGGAGAATAGACGCCTCCAGGAAAAAAGTGCCCAAGACAAAAAACGCCGCATGGTGCTCCTCACCGCCCTTGGAGTCATGGTGCTCCTCCTTGCAATTTCCGGATATACAATTCTGACGGTCACGGCTGCCAAAGAAGGGACAGAGGCTGCCCTTGAGCAGGCTGAAGCAGCAAAGCGGGAGGCGGAGCGGGCAAGGGATGCTGAATCAGAAGCCCTTGAAAAAGAGCGGGAAGCCACGGAAACCCTCACACGAGAAGCCTCTTATCTCAATGCCAGGGTTGCCGGGTCATTTCTGGAAAGAGGGCTCTACTTCCCGGCACTCGAGGCACTCAAGAAAACGGATCCCGCCCACAGGAACTTTGAATTTGGCTTTATTGCGAGCCAGTCTCTCAGGGAACTGTTCCGCATCGACAAGCACGAATCACGAGTTCGTAATGCTGTCTTCAGCAGGGATGGCAACCTCATCGCATCGTCCACGGCAAATGGAATGGTCCATGTTTTCGATAAATGGACAGGGCGGGAACTCTGGAAAAGACAGTTTGGAACTTCTCCATCTCCCATTGTCTTTACAAGAGACGGAGATGGCCTGCTCGTTGGGCATCAGGGTCAGGTGGAGCTTTGGAACTGGCCAGATGACACAAGAATTCGGGAATTCCCCATAGGTGCCTCAAGTATTCACGGACATCCCAACAGAAGCGAAGTGTGCATCATCGGTAGCGAAGCGGTGATCGTTGACTACGAAAGTGGGGAAACGATTCGGAGGTTTGATATCTCCGGCAGTAGCCTGAATACTGCAATGCATCCCGATGGCACTCATTTGGCCACATTCAGTAGGCAAGCGCTACACATCTACGAATGGGACACGGGCATACAGAGTTCAACAACTGAACTCTCAAACCCTGATGGAGACCTCCCGAGGCATATTGCTTGGAGACCGGATGGAGGCCAAATTGCTTTTGCGTATAGGACGGATATTGTTACCATTGATTGGCCGGATACTTCAGTTATAAAAATCCATGAGTTCCCAGAAAGAACTGTGCGAAATAGGATATATAGTTTAAACTACTCCTCTGATTCACGAAAACTCTTGTTCCCATTGCCAACTGATCATCGTAGGGTTTATGTCTATGATTTGGAACTAGAAACCGGAGCCCCATTCGATTTTCATGTGGAGCATTTTGTCTCCTTGGTGGTGCCAAGTCCGACTGAGAATATCTTTTTGCTTTCCGGCGATAGAACACTCCTGCATGGAGTTTCATTGGAGCCCGTACACCTGAATGCATTGCCGGCAAGCCAGAGCCTCACAGCAGAAAGCATTCGTGACTTCACTGTCACTGACGATGAAAGACTGATCTATGCAGTTACCACTGTTAATGAACTGTTGCAAGTGGACTCCCGCACTATGACTGTCTTGTGGCGCACCAAATTGCCATTGGGTAGGTTGGTGGCAGTTTCGGTCAGCGAGAATCAAGAGTACGTTGGGGTAGTACTTGATGATCATCGGTGGTGTGTCGTGGACTCGAAAAAAGGAGCGATAATTGCACAAGGTCAGACCCGCTCGGACGGAACTAAAGAGCTGGTTAATGGCATGGAAAAGGGGCTAAGATTTTTGGAATTTGTGGAAAAGGACCAGTTTATTATTACAGGTGACCTTGAAGGAAATATTAGCAAGATTGATTGGAGAAACGAGAGAATAGAGCAGAGTGCGTCATTGGATGGCTATATTGGGATTGGGAAGGTATCACTTGATCGCTCCAGGGAAATTGTTTTAATTGGATCGGCAAGACATCGCCCTGAGCGGATTGTCAATTATGTGAACATGGAAGTAGTCCAAGAGATTAATACCTCCCACCTTGCCTATCCGATAACCAATGTAACAAATTTTTTCGGTGATTATGGATTTGTTGTAATAAAAGGATCGGATGCCATCATTGGCGACTGGCGAGATGGAACATACACCACGGACATTCAGGTCACTCGTGATTATGTGTGGGGAGCCAGTATCGTGAACGATGGAGAGCGCCTCGTCACCCTGACAAACCGTGGGCAGTTGGATGTCTGGGACTTGGAACAGGCTGAGCTACTGCTTTCTTCAAAAATTCTTGGGAATGGAAGCAAGAATACATTCGTGGCTTCAACAAGTAATTATTTGCTAATGCTTGATGGTGCATTGCTTGTTAAAATAGATATTTTCCCATACGAAAAGAGGAGCGATGAACAAGCAGATTTCTTTGTCTATCGCTTAAATCAGTGGAAACAGGAACTCTATTATCCCAAATCAGTCCGTCCACTCCTCATCGCTCAGAGGGGAAAACATCATGTTTCTACCTTCCAGAATGAGCATCAGGCTATTTCCGAGCTTATCGCCGACTTACGTATATATGAGGGGTCCTCGAACTTGTGGCCGACTGCAGAGCCACTCGTGCGCCAGCTTGGCAACTATGAACAAGTATCAGAAATTCCGGACGATCTGGCAAGTCGGGTCATCGCGTTTTATGACGGTTTGATTGGTAAGGACACCCCATGGATGGAGTTCGCTTCCGAAAACCTACCACGGTTAATTGAAATTCCCCATCTTCCCATGGGTACCCGGACCACAGTTAAAGGGGTTGTTAAATCCTTTGTACGATCTGATATACCCACTCACCCCCATCGACTCACGATAGCTGACGCATCGCTTCCCGGAGGAATACCCATTGTATTCTGGAATAATACAGGGACTTGGGTTGAGGATGCTCTTACAAATATTGAGGTTGGCAATGTTATTGGCTTTTCTGGAACAACCGGAACTCATCGCGGAAGTTTTCAACTTCAGGGTCATGCGACATCACGACTCGTCGTCTTGGAAAAGTCCCAGATGGAGGACGAAACCACTGAAATAGACTTCCTGAGCGAGGAGTTCCCCAACCTCAGTCAGATAATTGAATTACGGGAGGGTTCCCGAGTAACCGTGGAGGGAATTATTCAATTATATATTCCATCCACTGTCCAAAACATCCCACATCGGGTTCATATTTCCGATGCTTCGCTCCCCGGTGGGGTACAGATCATATTTTGGGACACCTCGGGTGATTGGGTTGAGGACGCCATTAAATCAATTGAAGTTGGGCGAAAGATCCGATTTACAGGTCGAACCAGTGAGTACCGAGGTGTATATCAAATACGGGGTTCCTCAACATCAGAATTTCTCTTTCTGGATGACTCTGTCGCCAGTCGGGGTGAGTCTCAGCAAAATGTGATCGAGGTAAGTTTTCAAAGTCTCGATTATCCACCTCTTTATGAAATCTCAAACCTCGAACTGGGCGAGCAGGTGACAGTCGAAGGGGAAGTCCTAAGCTACATACCTTCTCCGGCCTCCAATGTACCACATCAGGTAACGATCGCCGATACATCATTGCCAAAAGGATTCGTGGTTGTGTTCTGGGATAGTTTGGGGGACTGGGTCGCTGAATCGGTGCCACACCTTGTGCCAGGGAAACGCATCCGATTTACCGGTCTCACCGATGAATTCAGGGGTGATTTTCAAATTAAAGGTGTTGAAGATTCCATGCTTGAGATTTTGGAGGATCCTCCATCCGCCGATTGACCGGGCGGTCCTCGACCCAAACCCAACGAGGTGTCGCGGGCTCCGTGAGCCGTGATGGCTTAAATACCGCTGGCTGGTGTATAAATTGAGTGAAGAAAATTGAAAGAAAAATGGCGGAGAGGGGGGGATTCGAACCCCCGGTACGGCTTTACACCGTACGGCGGTTTAGCAAACCGCTGCCTTAAGCCACTCGGCCACCTCTCCGCCGAGAGGGACTGGGATGAAAGGGCACGGGCGGGGCCCGGTCAATGGAAAATCCCGATGTTTGAAAATTTCACGGGATGGCTGGGTCTTTTGTCCGCACCGATACCCACAAAAAGACCCCGGAGAACGTGGCGCTCTCCGGGGTGGTTGGTGGTTTTTATGCGTGGCGCGCGGCTTAGTAGCGGTAGTGGTCGGGCTTGTAGGGGCCGGAGACGGGAACGCTGATGTAGGCGGCCTGCTCGGGGGTCAGTTCGGTGAGCTTGGCACCGATTTTTTCCAGGTGCAGCACGGCCACTTTCTCGTCGAGGGCCTTGGGAAGAACGTAAACCTGGTTGGCGTATTTGCCGTTGTCGCGGTTTTCCCAAAGTTCGATCTGGGCAATGGTCTGGTTGGTAAAGCTGGCGGACATGACGAAGCTGGGGTGGCCGGTGGCGCAGCCCAGGTTCACGAGGCGGCCTTCCGCAAGGAGGATGATGCGCTTGCCGTCGGGCCAGATCACGTGGTCGACCTGGGGCTTGATGTTGTCCCACTTCAGGTCGCGGAGCTTGCCCACCTGAATTTCAGAGTCGAAGTGGCCGATGTTACAGACAATGGCGTCGTTCTTCATCTGGTCCATGTGCTTGCGGGTAATGACGTCGACGTTGCCGGTGGTGGTGACGAAGATGTCGCCGTACTTGCAGGCCTCGTCCATGGTGACGACCTGATAGCCTTCCATGGCGGCCTGAAGGGCGCAGATGGGGTCGATCTCGGTGACGAAGATGGTGGCGCCAAGGCCCTTGAAGGCCTGAACGCAGCCCTTGCCGACGTCGCCGTAGCCAAGGACAACGCATTTCTTGCCGGCGATCATGACGTCGGTGGCGCGCTTGATGCCGTCGACGAGGGACTCGCGGCAGCCGTATAGATTGTCAAACTTGGACTTGGTGACCGAGTCGTTGACGTTGATGGCGGGGAAGAGGAGGGAGCCCTTCTTGGCCATCTCGTAAAGACGGTGAACGCCGGTGGTTGTTTCCTCGGAAACGCCAACGATGTGCTTGGCCATCTTGCGCCAGTAGGAGGGATCCTCGTCGAGGGTCTCGTTGAGGAGCGTATCGACGACTTCGACCTCGTCATTGTCGCGGCAGATTTCCGGCTTCACGCCGGTCTTTTCGAATTCAATTTCCCGTTCGCTGCCCCGGTGGATGAGGAGCGTGGCATCGCCACCGTCGTCGCCCAGCGTGGGGGGACCGCCCTCGGGGAAGCTCAGTGCCCACTTGGTGCACTCCCAGTATTCCTTCAGCGTTTCGCCCTTCCAGGCAAAAACGGGAACGCCCGTCTTGGCGATGGCGGCGGCGGCGTGGTCCTGGGTGGAGAAGATGTTGCAGGAGGCCCAGCGAACGTCGGCACCGAGTTCCACAAGGGTCTCGATGAGGACGGCGGTCTGGATGGTCATGTGGAGGGAGCCCATGATGCGGCATCCCTTGAGGGGCTTGGAGGTGCCGAATTCTTCACGGCATGCGATGAGGCCGGGCATCTCCCCCTCGGCGATTACGATTTCTTTCCGTCCGAAGGCTGCCTGACTGATGTCGGCGACCTTGTAGGCCGGGATTTCTGTTTTGGATGTGACACTCATGATGGTGTTAGCTCCCTTGAAGGTGGGGGAGGAGCGTGGCGCCCCTCATTTCAACGCATCAAGATATGCTGATATTGCGCCAACGCGTCAAGGGGTGTTTTGGGACTGCAGGCCAGCAGTGGGGTGTTTTTAGGGGAAGGTGGGGTTAACCGGTGGCGTTGGAGGGTTCGTAATGGAGCACAATAAGGTCCGTGGCTTGAAGAGCGGCAACGGCATAGGTCTTTCCCGACTGATCGGCAAATTCGACCTCGTAGGTGTTGAGTGCGAGCACTTCGACGACGGTACCCACCTCCCCACGGAGGAGTCCGCGCTCTGGCTTGTCGGCAGTCTGGGCAACGACATCGAGGGGTTGAATGGAAGTGGTCATCGGGTGCGCTTCACGGCTTTATTTGCTGCAGCAAGATCGAACCGCTCGGGGTCATAAGCCCTTCCGACCCATTTGCGAAGCCCTTCCGGATCAGGGAGTTTCGGATTGGCAATGAGTTGGCAAATCCGCTCGTAGCCGGGGTAGCTGCCGCAGTCTTCAGGTGGGCAGGCGCGCTTGCCTGCTATACACTGAGGGTAATCCTCGCCGGGCTTGAGCGGGACGAACTTCTCGAAGACAACTTCGTGCTCCCAGCCGTCCCCGAAATCGTATGTATAGCGAGCCTTCGTTTTCGGTTGGCTGAACATTTCATGGAGAGTGACAGCATCCTCGTCCATCCAATTCATTTCCTCAATGCTGGAACTTCCGTATTGAGTGGTTCCGAATCTAAATGCGTGAAGGTGGTAATTCCCCCACCCCATTGCTCCCTGAATGGCGTTGTGGAGCTGACCGAGGGTATTGTCCGGGGGCATCAGCAGGCGACGCCAGACCGGTGGCGAGATGTATTTGAGTGTCACCTTGAACTGCATGATTTGGGTTTCTGTCCCGTTGCCCATTGGCCTGTCCCCGGATGGAATGACTCAACATCAAACGGGAGGATTCATACACGCCTTTCGCTCCGTTGCAACGGGTATCGTGATCCGATGCAATCAGCCTCAGAGGGTCCTCAAAGCCAGATCTCATGGTTGGGCTGGGGGTGGTCAAATTGGAATCTGGATGCCGATCTGGGTGGCTACCGGTGTGTAAATGTCGATTTCCTCAGCTGGGGTTTCGATGGAGACAATGAGGGAGTAGCGTGCCCGCCTGGCCCATTCCCCAAGGTGCTGTCGTGATTTCCACCAACCGGTTGCCGGGTATACGCCAACCAGATTGGTGGTCGCCAGATCAGCTGCCGTACCCGTCCAACTGTCTGAATGAACTGTTCCACGAGTCCTTCCACGAGGCCCGATCACCCATGAGTGCCCGTCCTCACCGCCCGAAACGGTTTCGTCTTCATCCCGAGCTGCCCTGCTCAGGCGCTTTTCCATCTCCAACTCCGATTCATGAACTTTATTCAGGCTAAACCGGAACTGATGGGAGGGGTAAACGTATCGATCCTTCCAACCTCGTTCACCCGGGCTTGGCTCGATGAAGTAGGAAAGAGTCACACGCAAAGTCACTTGTAATTCCCCCAGGTGTAAAAGGAGGTCCTTCGGCCACGGAAGTCTGTGGAGATGCATTTCCTTGGATACGACGGACTTTTTTTCATTCTGGTGGAAGGGTTGGAATTCAGCCTGAGTGATCATTGTGAGCTGGCTCTGCGTCGAATGGCGCGCGCGTTCCAGGTCTGGAACCCCATAGCCACAATACCTGAGTAATTGATAATGTTCAGTCTTGCTTTGTGGCTCTCGTCCGAACAACTGGCAACGAAGAGCCCTGGGCCAGCGAGCAGAATGCACAAGAAGCCCCCGAACTGTCTCGGGCCATGCTTCGGGGTAGGATGCCTGTACTCGTGCAGCCATCCGGGCGGCCAATGCGGTTGCGGCGCTAGTCGCATTTATGACTCCAAACTGCTTCTCCTGCGGTTTCCAGTTGGTGGAAAGAAGAGATAGCCCGTCGAATTCACTCAGAAATCCATCCGGACCGCGCGCCACATTTCCCCCTTCCAAAACGATATCCGGTTTGTATGGCCATTTGTCCCTACTGCTTCGTCCCTCCGGCTCTGCCAACGAGGTTGTACTGAAAGGAGACAGTTGGTCTGCAGCGGCAAGGGGTTCCCAATCCACCAGCTCCCTCTCATCAAGGTGCACTTTTTGGGTAAATGCGCCGACAGTAAGCGCATTCCAGGACTGAGCCGGATCATGCACATAATTTCGACAGTTGGATTGATGATAGTTCCGCCATTGGTCGGGTTCATCGATGTTTCCCGCACTCATAATAAAAAGTCGTTTGGGTGCCCCTTCTTCTCCTGCCCCCGAGCATGTGGCATCGACTGCCGCCGACCACGATGAAGGCCGTCCGTAATCTCGTCCGTCTGTACTCGTGACAGCCATGCAACTGATGTGAACGCGTTCCGGCGCTTGAATTTCTGAAAGACTCACAGCTTGTTGTGTCGTATATCCATACAAGTCAGGGGCATTCCTTCCTCTTGGAGGAAGTACCTTGCACGATTCGAGAAGGTAGGGCACAGGGAATGGACCTGTGGAAATGAGGGCTTCGGTCAGATCCCCGAACCCAACGAGCCCACACATAAGTGTTCCGTGGCCGTCGTGATCAGTGGCCCCCCACGATGTGTTGACGGCTTGACAATCGATATCTTTCAGAAGTGGCTGCAAAAGTAAATGTCCGTTGTTGCAGCCCGTATCAAGTACCGTAACCGCGACAGTGGATGTTGGACTGGGTTCGAGGCGCTTGAGTAGATCCCTTGCCCACTCGGTTTGATCGTGCGGGCTCTCTGCCATGAAGAATGCTGCCGTCTCCTTCGCCCTCCTGAACTCAGCAAGGAATGCGAAGCCCTCCCCCAACTCCACAAGCATTGCCCGGTTGGCGTGGCATAGGGCGACAGCACGTTCGGGGAAACGAAGGATGCCCGGTCGGACGGATAACTTCATATCAGAAGCAAGGCCAAGAAACTCCTCGATGATTGCTTCGCGTTCCGTCTCTGAGTCTCCTTCACAGCGCAGCCACACTTCACACCAATGTGGGGTATCCTTCACTGGCATCAGGTCGGGATTATCGCACCAAAAAGATTCGAAGACGGCGAGCCGCAGCTGATCAACTGTGGCTACGAGCGGCGTATTTCTTCCGCTTTTCACGTACTGGTCAAGTTTCGTCAGAAATGACTGCTCCTTGCCGGCAGGAAAGTACACCGTTGCCAGGGTAAACGCATCTGGTGATTCATGAGCGATTTGCTGTACGTTGAGGAGCTTGATTCCCTGACCCTGGTCCTCCAGGCTTTGCCATGGAAATTCGAAGCCGGGCATGCTCTGAAACTGGATATATACGCCGGCCTTTGTGCGCTTGTGAACGGCTTTGCGCTCTTCGTCTTTTTCCTTTGCTTTAGCCCAAACTGCTGCCCACTCGTTCGCCAGTCTGTCACGGTGTGATTTGGGGTCGTGAATCGGTACGGGAGCCGGAGTTATCCTCACAACTCGTCCGTATGTATAGTTCGCTTTCCTCTCGCGCCCTTTCAGGAAGATATGGCGAAGCGGTTCTTGCGGCATTGTTAACTCCCGGTATTGCTGATATATGCTTTCTTCCGTTGATCTATTGTGGATTTTAACTGACTTGCTGTTATATACTTCCGATCCCCTAATATTGCATCCTTAATTGCATCGTCGCAAGCCTGGGCGACTTCAGCGTGGCTCAATCCCTGCGTAACCTCGGCGACCCTGGTAAGAGACATCCCCTTCCTTGAAAAATTCCCAAGGCGATTGCGCATAAGTTGCTCGATCTCGGTTTTTCCCGGTATTGTATAGCGCAGGATGTCGTCAAACCGTCGGAACAGCGCGTGGTCCAGCATCTGGGCGTTGTTGGTGGCGGCAATGATCAGACTGTTGGACTCGTCACGTTCGATGAACTGGAGGAATGAATTCAGGACACGGCGCATCTCCCCCACGTCATTGTCGCGGCTCCGTTCCGTACCGATGGCATCGAACTCGTCGAACAGATAGATCCCGGGTCGCTGGGCGATGAGATCGAAGATCAGCCGAAGTTTCACGCTTGTTTCGCCCATGAACTTCGTCACCAGTCGCTCCATCAAAACCGTGTAAAGGGGAAGCGCCAACTCGCCCGCCAAAACGGACGCGGTCAGGGTCTTTCCCGTCCCCGGTGGCCCTACCAGAAGGATCTTGCGACGGTGGGAAAGGCCATGGGCTTTCAGTTTGGCCTGCTGGCGAAACTCCAGTCGAATGCGCTCGATACGTTCCTTCAGATCGTCTCCCAGCACCAACTGGCCCAATCGGGCGTCCGGATCGGATTTAAGTACCAGGTTGGCCAATTCAGGGGAAAGGGCGATGGCTCCGTTTTTTCTGGTGCGTGCCGTATCCACAAGGCCGCGAATCTCCTCGGCCAGGGCCTGATGTCCCTGCCGGGCCTCATGGGCGGCCAACTGCAAGGCCACCGTGTAGAACGCCTCCGGCTGCCCCGTCATATGGGACTTGATAAGGCTCTTGATTTGTTCTGCAGTTGCCATTGATTTTCCTGGGTTTACAACGTTCGTTGGGAGCCCACTGTTGGGTTGCCCTTTGCAGGAAATGATTCAAATTCGGAGCTGGGTGCGCAATCCCTCTTCGCATACGCTCCGATAAAGCTCAGGACACGGAGCCTTTCCTTTCATCGACCTCCCTCATCCAAATTGTACCCCATAAAAATTCCGAGAATTGACCTTGCCGCCGTGGGGGGTGGTCGACCAAGAAGAGCGGCCCCTGTCCGTTGGGGTCATTCTCCCGGGAACGTGCAACCATGCGACGAAATATCCTCCATGTTGGTGCCGGAAATCTTACCTATGAAATTCGTGAAATTGTGGGGGCGGCGCATCAGATTCGGGCGCTTGGGATGGAAATTACCTGGGAGAACATTGGCGACCCGGTGTTGAAGGGGGAAACTCCCCCCGATTGGATTCGGGAGATTGTCGCGGAACTCGTCAAGGATCCCGTCAGTTGGGGGTATTGCGCCACGGAGGGGGTGAACACGACCCGGGAGTATCTCGCCAACGAGGTCAACCAGCGCGGTGGTGTTCAGGTAACCCCGGATGATATTCTTTTCTTCAACGGCCTGGGCGATGCGGTGGCGAAGGTGTATGGGTTCCTGCGGCGCGAGGCGCGCATTCTGGGGCCGTCGCCCGCGTATAGCACCCACTCCTCCGCCGAGGCCGCCCATTCGGGGTACAACCATGTGACGTATGACCTCGATCCGTACAACGGCTGGCTTCCCGACCTGTATGACATTCGCAACAAGGTGCGCTACAACGACTCGATTGCGGGGATTCTTCTCCTGTCACCCGACAACCCGACGGGGGCCGTCTATCCACGGGGGGTGCTGGAGGAAATTGCCGAGATTGCCCGCCGTCATGACATTTTCATCATCACCGACGAGATATACGCCAATATTGTCTATAACAATAATCCGAAGCTCCACGGGAGCGAGTGGGTGGGCGACGTCCCGGCCATCACGATGCGTGGCATCAGCAAGGATTACCCCTGGCCGGGGGGGCGGTGCGGCTGGCTGGAGGTGCTCAACAAGGACAAGGACGAAAACTTCGCGGCCTATGTGAACAGCATCCTTGCGGCAAAGCGTCTGGAGGTCTCCTCGACGACCCTTCCCCAGATGTCAATTCCCCGGGTGATGAGCGATCCCCGGTGGGAGGAGCATGTTGCCCGCCGCGAGAAGATGTTCGAGGGGCGCGCGAATGAGGCCTACGATACCTTCCGCGATTGCGACCACGTGCTGGTGACCAAGCCGGGCGGGGCTTTCTATTTCACGGTGATGTTTCGCGACGGCGTCCTGAACGAGCACCAGAGGTTGCCCATTGAAAACAAGGGGGTGCGGAGTCGCATCGAGGAACTTGTCCAGGGTGTCAGCCCCGACAAGCGCTTTGTGTATTACCTGATGGGGGCCACGGGGATCGTGGTGGTGCCGCTTTCCGGCTTTCATTGCGCCCGTGCCGGATTCCGCGTGACGCTCCTTGAGAGCGACGACGTCAAGCGCGGTTGGATCTATAAGTCCCTGCGCGAGGCCATTGATCAGTACGTCGCCTCCGCTTGAGAGGAGCCTGCGAGGAAATGAATCTGAATTTTGCGGTATGCGCCGGTGGTCTGGACACGGCGGAAACGACGGCTGCCCGTCTGGCTTCCCATGGAGTGCGCGCGGTGGAGGTCGGGCCCGCCTTTCCCGCCCACGGTTCGAAGGATGATCTGGCACGCGTTCGGGAGGCCTTCACCAACGAGGGCATCAACATCCACTCCGTTCATGCGCCCTTTCGCGCAGACATTCAGTTGTCCGCTCCCGAAGGGGAGGCGCGGCGTTCGGTGGAGGCGTTTTACCGGGATTTCCTTCCCCGCGTGGCCTCCCTTGGCGCGAAGGTTGTCGTTGTCCATGGCGGTCCCCCGGCCCCATCCGCGGAGCATCCGGCGATGCTGATGCGGGCGACATGGATGCTGCGGGCCCTGGCGCCACTGGCCTCCGACCTTGGGATTCGCCTGGCGCTGGAAAATCTTCCCCCGGCCTGGCCCGGGTCCAACCCGGTGGAGCTGGCGGAAATCGCCGCCGCCCTCGACAGGGACTCGGTGGGCCTTTGTCTTGATACCGGTCATGCCCACATGAGCGGCGATGTCTGCGAGGCGCTTCGGGTGATGAAGCCCCATCTCGTTGCCTTCCATATCCATGACAACGACGGCACCGAGGATCTCCACCTGCCGCCGCCCTTTGGGACCATCGACTGGGAGGCATTCGTCCGCGAGTGGGGGGACTACTCCTTCGATGGGCCGCTGACGCTGGAGTGTTCCGCCTGGGGGGATGAATTCCTGGCGAAGGATCGGGATGAGGATTTTGATCTGCCGAAAGTGATCGAGGGGGCGCGGGAACTGTTCTCCCACCTCAATGCCCGGATACGTCGCGAGGGGGACCTGCGACGGGCCGACCCCACGGCACGGGTACGGGGCGCCTGCCCCCACCGGAACGATTTACACATGTAAACGGGGGACCTCAGTTGCCCGAGCCCCCCCTGACGTAGGGGCGGAATGCCTCGTTGTAGGATCCCTGGGCACGGTTGATGGAGGGTGCCTTCCCTGCCTGGGAGGGCGGGCCGGTGCGCACGATATCGCCCGCACTGACGGTGCCGTTTGTGGGATCGTAATCAACGCCGAGGAGGTTCGTGCTCGTCCACCCGGTTTCGGCGGTGGTGCCTCCGTAAGCCTGGATGCGGTCGGGTCCGGCGGAGGAAAGGCGCCACATGCCACCGGAAGTCATCCCCGCCATGTCCTGGCTTCCAAGGCGCTGGAGACTTGCCACGTCGGCGTAATCGTAGGTGTCGAAAAAGACGAGGGGGGAACCGTCGGTGGTGGCGACGGTCTGGAATTCATCCCGGGGAACGGAGGTCATGTAGGCAATGGGTGTGGTGAGCCGCGAGAGGCGCACGCTCATGGGGACAATGACCCGGTTGACAAGGGTTCCCTCACCGCCGCGGACGAACGGAATGTAGGCGTTGTTGTCCATGTGGTAGATTTCCAGCGCCGAGGCCACCACGCGCATGTCATTATTCACGCGGGCAACGCGGGCGCGGACGGTGCTTTGCAGGTAATTGTTCAACAGAATGAGCGACAAGATACTCAGAATCGAAATGACCACGAGTAACTCGACGAGGGAGAAACCTTGCCTGGAAGTGGGTATCATCGATGAAATTGTTTTGCCTTCCTCGTCGCTGTGGGGGGAAAGTTCTCCGCGATGGGCTGAATCGTCAACGGGGATCAATCAGGAATGGCTGGGAATCCGAAAGTCTCCCTCGATACATGGTTTTACATCGCCGCGGGAACGCTTTTGGTCATTATCCTGGGGACATGGTACATTGGCCGTGGGATGGTCCAGCGGTCCGAGGGGCGTGATGTGCAGGCGATCCTTGAGAAAACCAACGTCGCGGACGACGAAAGCTACCGGCGCCAGGCGCGGAACTACGTTGCTGAGCAAGCCCGAAACCGCAATATGACCCCGGCCCAGCGGCGGGAGGCGGAACAGATCTTCTTCGAGGCCTTTCGAAACCACATGACCATCTGGATGGACGACCGTCTGGAGGGGGCGTCGGACGCGGAGACCCGGCAAAAACAACGGGAATCGTGGCGAGCCCACCGGGCACGTTTCGAAGCGATGATGGGCGATTAGGTCCAATTCTCCCTTGCGGCAGTTCGGGAGGGGGGGCGACCGTGGCGCATCTTTTTGCCCGGGCCGATGCTGCGGGACGGGGGATGTTTTGCCAACACCCGGAAAAAATCGGACGAAATGCCTCGCGCCCTGGTGGATCACCGGGGCCGTCGTTGCCTTGGTCTGTCTCCTCCAGCCCCACTTCCTCCATGCCCAGATGGTTGGCCTGAGCGATCGGATCACCACCGACGATCTCACCGAGTTCGAGGAGCGGGCGGTTATTACCTCCGGCACCCCGATCCGCATGGAAAACGAGATCGCCGTCGCCCCCGGCCGCACCCGTGTGGAATACAACCAGTTCAGCCTGGAAGCCGACCGCCTCATTATTGACTTCGTGACCGAAGACATCATGGCCGACGGCAATGTGATCTTCACCACACCGAGTGAACGCATCACCGCCGATCGTGGCCGCTTCAACCTTACCATTGGCGAGGGCGTTGCCTACGGTGTCGATGGTCGCTCGGGGGACTTCTTCTTCCGCGTCCGCCAGGATGCGGATGGCGAGCTGACCTACGACGAGGTAGCCGATGGTCCGGCCTTCCGCCAGATCAACGAGATGGAATCGGTCTTCCGGGGCATGCACTTCACCACCAGCGACTTCCCCGTCCCCTTTTACTACGTGACTGCCACCGAGATCGTCCTGCTGCGCAACGACCGCATCTTCATGCGCAACCCCGTCCTTTGGATTCGCGGTGTTCCGGTCTTTTGGGTGCCCGCCTACAGCCAAAGCCTTCGCGACGGATCCCCCTGGTCCATCGAGGGTGGATATAACAGCCGCCTGGGCGCCTTCCTTCGCATTGGATATCGTTATATACACCGTGTCCAGACGCCGGACTTCGATGATCCCACCGAGTATGTGTCCCGGAGCCACGGCCAGGCCGACTTCGTTGCCGACTGGATGTCCATCCGCGGCGAGGGATTCGGGGCGCGCTACCGCTACGAATTTGACTACAAGCGTCACATTGGTTTCCTCGAGGTCTACGGCCTCCGCGACACCGACCGGAATATTGATCACCTTGCCTCCGATGGAACCCGTCAGCCGGGCGCCGACGAGCAGTTCCGCTGGGTCTACCGCCACAAGCACCACAGCCGCCTCACCGAATCCCTCGGCTTCCAGTGGAATGCCGATCTTGTCAGTGATGCGGATGTCTATTACGATGTGCTGGACCGCTTCGTG
The DNA here is from genome assembly GCA_020831705.1 of Candidatus Sumerlaeia bacterium. GTDB lineage: Bacteria > Sumerlaeota > Sumerlaeia > SLMS01 > SLMS01 > JAFIGB01. The sequence continues at coordinate 15,151 of JAFIGB010000391.1, forward strand.
CCCGAGGGGGATCGCCGCCGCGGCCGCCGCTTCGAGCAACGCTTCCGCACCGCTGTCACATGGACGGGGCAGGATGCCGTGGCGCGTCTACTCATCGACCGCAGGACACGCCTCAGCCGCGACCGCTATACAGACTACTCCAATCCCTTCGATGACGATCTCGACTTCGACCCCGATCCCGAGTTCATCATCGAGCGCCGCAGGCACCGTGACGGTGTTCCCTCCGATCGTTTCGGCACCGTGAGCGAGAACTTCTCCGCGCGATACGCCACGCGCCTGATCAACCTTGCCGGCACGCCCCTTTCCTGGCGCGTGGAAAGCAACGCCTTCAGCTCCCTGGATTCGGGCTTTAACAGTCGCGCCCAGCGCGACGACACCCGTGTCAACGGCGTCGACGGTTACGGGGCGGTCCACTGGCGGTGGCGTCTTGGCGAGCGCACCACCTGGGTCCACACCATCGGTGGTGGTGCCGCCTTCTACGAGCGGGAATCCTCCGATATTGTCAACGGTCGCGACTTCGCCCGCGCCACGCCCGACGCCGACGGCATCCGCCGTATAGACGGGGTTCGCTTCGTCGATTCGCGCACCATTGCCCTCGGGGAAAGCGACACCCGCGTCTCCACCGATGACACCGAGTCCTACTACGTATTCGGCGACTATACAAGCCGTGTCTCCCACCGCTTCACCAACTACCTGGATGGTTACGTGCGCTACCGCATCCGCAGGGGCACCGAGGACGGCCTTGGTGAGTACTACGAGCGCATCGGCCGCCAGGAAGCCTTCAACGATATCCACGACTTCTACACCAACCACCACGATATCGAGGCGGGGCTGAACCACTACCTCCGCTACCCGGACATCACGACCTCGGTCTACGCGGGCCACAACCTCCACGAGACCTCGCGTATATACCCCAACCAGCGCATTCGCTACGCGGGGTTCAACACGACCTACCGCACGCCGCTGCGCGAGTTCGAGGCCGCCGTGGGAACCGAGTACCAGGTGCGCCAGATCCGCGACCGCGGCGACCCCAACGCCTTCGAGCAGGGGAGCATCGTCCCCAATGTACGCTTCGGCTATTTCCCGCGCCACCAGCGCTACTGGATGGAACTGCGCAGCTACGCCGTCATCAAGACCGATGAGGATCCCGTCGAGCGTGATGCCCGCCTGCGCCGCCGTTTCGACGAGAATGCCACCGAAATCATCACCACCCCCATCATCGGTCGCCAGTTCGGCCCGAAATACAAGGTCCAGCTGGCTGGTACCTACAACAGCCGCTTTGACATTTGGGAATCGATTGGTGTGACCATCATCCGCGACCTTCACGACGCGGAACTTGGCCTTTACTTCGGCGCCCGCAACGATCCCTTCCGCGACGACCGTGACCGCCGCCCCGAAAGCGACCGCCGCGACACGGACTACGAACTCGAAGTGCGCGGCTCCCTTTCCTTCAAGCTCGGCCGCGACAGGCCCGGTGCGGGAACCCGCTCCATTGTCACCCTCGGGACAAGGCGCTCCGAATCAAGCTTCGTGCGGTGATGATCCCGACTTCGACCATCCTCCATCAGTGTGGCTTGACAACTTGACACCCGACACCGAACCGATCCGTCTCCTTCAGATTTTCACCAATCCGGACACCTACATTGTCTGGTGTGTGATGGTGTTCATGCTGGGGTTGTTGCTGGGGTCGTTCTTTAATGTTTGTATATACCGGATTCCCGTGGGAATGTCGGTGCTCAAACCGAAGCGCAGCCTTTGTTTTCGTTGTGGGTCCGCCGTTCGGTGGTACGACAACATCCCCGTGCTGAGTTGGTTTTTGCTGGGGGGGAAATGTCGGGATTGCGGGGCGCGGTATGGGGTGCGATATGCACTGGTGGAGCTTCTCACCGGCATTCTTTTTCTGGCGATCTTTCTTTCCGTCAATCCACCCGGACCGCAGGACTTCCAGCTCGCGACCCTTTGGTACTTTGCCTTTGCCGGGTTGCTTGTCATCGGAACCTTCACGGATTTTGACCATTGGATCATTCCCGATGGGGTGACGATCGGGGGCGGGATTGCTGCCCTTGTGGCCGCCCTTGTCATTGGCCTGGTCGACAACAATCCCATGCTTGGGGAATTTGGCCCCTTCCCGGTTGTTCGTCTCTTTTCTGATTACGATGGCTTTTCCCTCTTCATTCACCTGATGCGTGGGCCTGCGGGCCTTGGGCTGGAACCGGGCCAGATGCTTTGGTGGGAGCCCCTTGCCAATGCGGTGCTGGGTGCGGCGTTTGGGTGTGGGTTGCTTTACTCCATTGCCGTGGCCGCACGGGTTTTTCTCGGCAAGGAAGGAATGGGGATGGGCGACGTCAAGCTCTTCGCCTTGATCGGCGGGACTCTTGGGGTCATGGGAAGCCTCCTCACCTTGGTCTTTGCCTGCTTTCTGGGTGTCATTGCCGGGGGTGTCATGATGATTCACTCCATTGTATCCAAAAAAACCGGATATCTGGTCGATGATATTGCCGAACCCCTTCGTCCGTCGATGGAGGAGCAACTGCAGGAGGAACTGAAGGAGGGCCCTCCCGAAGCCGGAGAGGATGCCCAGCCCCTTCCCCTGGTGGATCGACTGGAGGCCCTGAAACGGGAGTTGCCAAAGCAGCGCCGCGTCCATCACCTTCCCTTCGGACCGTGGATTGCCCTCGGTGCCCTGCTGGTGCTGATCTTTCAGGCGCCCATTCAATCCTGGCTCGGACGGGGAATGTTCTGATGTCCAAACCACCATTCCCTCCCAACGCCTCCCTTCGCGGAACCACCACCCTGGTGGCGGTCCTCGGTTGGCCCGTTTCCCATTCCCTTTCGCCGATGTTTCAAAATGCGGCCCTTCGCGCCGCCGAACTGGATGCCGCGTATGTGGCGCTCCCCGTTGATCCCGCCCGCGTGGGGGAGGCCGTCCGCGGCCTCCGCGCCCTGGGATTTCGAGGGGCGAACGTGACGATTCCCCACAAGGTCGCCGTCGTGGAGCACCTCGACCGCCTCACCGACCACGCCCGTCTTATCGGCGCCGTCAATACGATCCGTGTCGACGAGGACGGCACCCTTTGGGGCCACAACACCGATTGTGTCGGCGCGGTGGGGGCCGTGGAGCACGATGGTGGTTCTGTCAAGGGGCGGACCGTGGCGATTCTTGGTGCGGGAGGTGCCGCCCGTGGATGCGCCGTGGGATGTGCCCTGGCCGGTGCCCGCCGCGTGATTGTTCTGAATCGCACCCAATCCCGGGCGGAGGAGTTGGTCGCCGCCATGAAGGCCCAGAAGGAAACAGCGGCCGCCACCGTATGGGAGGCTGCCCCCCTTGGCCCCGATGCCCCCTGGGATGCCATTGAAGTCGTCATGCAGATGACCAGCGCCGGAATGCACGGGGAAAATGATCTCGACCTTTCGGCCTGTTTTTCCCGCATGCCCCCCGGCGGTCATGCCCTCGAAGCGGTATATGCCCCCCTGCGAACAAGGTTTTTGTGTGATGCTGAATCGAAGGGGTTGCGTACCAGCGACGGCCTTTCCATGCTGGTCGAACAGGGTGCCGTTTCCTTTGAGTTTTGGTTCGGCACGAAACCGGACCGAGCAGTCATGCGCCGGGCATTGGAATCAGCCCGTTCGTAAACAATATTCCGGAACCCAAAGTCCGGTCGATTAAAGACCGGGAAATTGAAATAACGCCAAGGAGCAACTCCTGATGTCGCAACGCTGTGTAACCCTTATAGGCCCCATGGGCGCGGGCAAAACCGATGTCGGCAGCTCACTCGCTGAGATTCTAGGGTACGATTTCATCGATACCGACAAGCTTATCGAGAAAAAGGCCGGCAAGAAAATCGCCGCCATCTTTTCCGAGCAGGGGGAACCCGCCTTCCGTCAATTGGAGGCAGAGGTCATCTCCAAACTCGCTGACGAAACCTCCAAGGTTCTTGCCACCGGTGGTGGTGCGGTGATCGACCCACAAAATCGCCACGTCTTCGAGACGATCGGCCTGACCGTTTATCTCAAGGCAACCCCCCGCGAGCTTTACCAACGCATCAAGAACGACACCAGCCGCCCCCTCCTTGCCGGCAAGGAAGACCCCCGCGGCGAAATCAAGCGTATCCTCACCGAGCGCGAACACCTCTACCTAGAGGCCGACATCACCATCGACACCGAGGATCTCAGCGTCGAGGAAGTCGTGGATGTCCTCATCGACGAGTTGGCCAAACGTACTGTCGGCGATTGATCCCATGGCATGGCATCGCACCAGGCCAACCTCCGGGGAATTGGCGCCGGGTGCTGCCCGACAACGCCCCCAGCAGTTGACCCACCGCCCCCTTTTCCCCGCGATGATGACCCTGCCCATTTTTTGCATGGTCATCCTCGCGGGGTGTTTTTCAACATTTCGCACCCCCCAACCCCTCTTCCGGGACATGCCTGTGACTGTACACCAGCTAGAAAATGGCCTTACCGTTTCCATTCAGGAGGATCCTTCCATCCCCCTCGTCACCCTCGACATGTGGGTCGGCGTTGGCAGTGGCGACGAACCGGCCGAAATCGCCGGAGTCAGCCATTTCCTTGAGCACATGCTCTTCAAGGGCACGGCCCGCCTCGCCACCGGCGAGTATGACCGCCGCATTGAGGAGGTCGGTGGATATCTCAACGCCGCAACCTCCACCGACTATACACACTACTACACCGTCTTTCCCGCCGAGCATTTCGACCGCATCCTTGAGGACTTCTCCGACGTCCTCCTCAACAGCCTCCTTGATGAGCGGGAGATTGAGAGCGAGCGCCAGGTCATTCTGGAGGAGATCAGCCGCAAGCAGGACAGCCCCTTCGGCTACCTCTTCGATGAATCCTTCCCCCTCATGTTTGAAAGCGGTCCCTACACCCACCCCGTCATTGGCTCCGCACAAACCGTTTCCGCCCTCACCCGCGACCAGCTTGTGGATCACTACGAGCGGTTCTATACACCGGAAAACATGTACCTTTCCGTCGTTGGCGATATACACGGGCCGTCCGCCATTAATGCCATTCGCGAGGCCTTCGGGGGGCTTGACCGCCCGTTCCGCCCCCACCGTGACATGGCCCCCGAGACTGTCTATTCCGCGCCCATGGACCGCATTCTTCCCCGGGACTGGGCCGAGGCGTACTTCATCCTTGCCTTTCCCGCTCCCGACCCCGCCGATGCCCGCTCCCTGGCCGTCCGCGACCTTGCCGAGACATTGCTCGTCGGTGGGAAAAGCTCGCGGCTCGTCAATTCCCTCCAGGAAAAAAGGCGCCTCGTCAGCAGCATTGGAGGTTACTTCCCCGAGCACCGCCACCCCGCGCCCCTCCTTCTATACGGCACCTGCCAGGGCAACAACATCCATGTGGTGCGTTCCGAGGTCTTTCGCGAGCTTGAACGGCTCCAGGCCGAGGGCATGCGCCGCGGCGAGCTTGAGCGCATCCGCCGACTGGTGCTCAACTCCCAGCTTTTCTCACTGGAAACCGGACGCCAGCGGGCCGCGGCATTCGGCCACGCCCTCCTCCGCCACCATCGTATAGACATCATTGACGAGTACAGGAGGGAGGTCAACCTCGTCGGCAGCCGGGAAATCCTCGAGTTCCTCGATGAGCACCTTCGCGAGGACAACGCCTCCTTCTTCGTCACGCGGCGGAATGAGTAAGAGCCGGAAAGGGGGAGGCCACTTCATGCCACGGGGACGCCAGCTTCCATATATTATTCTCCTGCTCCCCGTGCTATACATCGCGGGATGCTTCCGCCCCGACCCCGTCGCACCGTTGGGCCGCCAATACTTCACCATGCCCGAACCGGGCCAGCAAAGGATCGGAGACGTGAACCAGATGACCCTCGAGAACGGCCTCACCATCATCCACCGCCGCAACCCGGTGAATTCCCTCGTCGGCCTCACGGTCTATATACGCATGGGCAGCGCCCAGGAGGACACCGACAAGGCGGGTCAGACCTCCCTCCTCATGCGCACCCTCCTCAAGGGAACCCGCAATCGCGACGCCGATACCATTTCCGAGGAGCTCGCCCGTCTCGGCGCCTCCATCTCACCACGGGCCGGCCATGACTTCTCCTCCGTGTCCCTGCGCTGTGTCGTTGATGATCTTCCCGAGGCGATGGACCTCCTTGCCGACGTCCTCCTCAATCCAACGTTTCCCAACGACCAGGTCGACCTGGAGCGGGAAAAGCTGCTCGCCTCCATACGCATGTCCGAGGACCAGCTTGCCTCCTTCGCGTGGAAGCGCTTTGAGCAGGCAATCTACGGCGGGCACCCCTACGGCACCCCCATCGACGGCCATCCCGAGACACTCGCCGCCCTCACACCCATCGAAATCGGCACGACCCACCGCGACTTTTTTGTCCCTTCCAGCATGATCCTCTCCGTTGTCGGCAATATAGACAGCGGGGAATTGCGGCGACTTGTCGAGACCCACCTCGGCCAGGTCACCCTGGACCGGCGCCAACGCTACCTGGTCGACAAGGTGGTCGCCCCCAGCGGTGGAATTACCGAGTATACACGCGACAGCAACCAGGGGTTTGTCGTCCTTGGACACCTGGTCTGCCCCCTTGGTCACCCCGACCGCCCCGCCATCGACGTGGCCAGCACCATCCTTGGTTCCGGGATGAGCTCCCGTCTCTTTGCCGACCTTCGCGACCGCAAGGGGCTCGCCTACTCCGTCGGATCCGTGGCGTCCTTCCTCCAGAACCAGGGCTATCTGGCTGTCTATATCGGCACCAATGCCGAGACCATCAACCGCTGGTTCCCCCCGGCTGCTGGTGGTGCGCAGATTTCGGCCACATCGAATGACCTTTGGGAGCATCTCCTGGCCCTGCGCAACGAACCGGTCACCGCCGAGGAACTGGAACGGGCGAAAAACTATATCGCCGGTTCCTACCTCCGCGCCCACGAGACCAATCTGCAACAGGCGGCTTATCTGGGGTTCTGGGAAATTGCGGGTCTGGGGCTGGACTACGATGAACGCTACATTGATCAAATACGCGCCGTCACTGCCCGCGACATCATGCGCGTGGCGAACAAATACTTCCTCGACCCGACCGTCGTCGTCGTACGACCATCAGGAATCAGACGGTAAATCCATTCCGGATTTTGGGTGTCAATACGCCAGCATGCCCTCGGGGGCCGGTTCGGTCGGTGTTGTGGAGAGGAAGGATACGCCGAGGGCGTCGTCCCAGTCGCCGCCTGCAACATTGGCGCGCAGAAGAACGGCGTCGCCTACATTTTCCGGCTCATTAATGAGGCTCCCCTCCACAGTCACCGTGCGCCAACCACCGGGACTGCTCGTTGCGGATTGGGGGGTGATAGTCAGGGCGGCACTTTGTGCGCTCGTCCCGGAAAACGTCACGCTTTCCATTGTCGAACCCGTATTCTCCACCCGAAATTCCAGTGTATATTCATCCCGGGGATTGAGCGTGAGGAAGGCATCGTTGGCACGAATGGATATCGGTGGTTGATTGACGGAAAGGGCATCCGCGGTCATAAGCCCTGCCGCATCCATGACGGTTGCATTGCCCTCGTCCACGGAGGTATCCAGCTGCCAGAAAAGCACCTCGTAGGCAGCATTGGGAAAGGTGGAATTGAACCGCTTGGGAAGGATCACAAACGGCATGGGGAAGTTTTCGGCGAAATAGAGCGGGTTATCCAGCGCGGCAGCAACAGTGCGCGGTGCCAGTGCATTCAGACTGTCCAGATCGAAGCCGAGTTCCGTCCCGCCCCAGGAAAGCTCCACACCGCCAAAGTCAATCTCGTCCTTCGGAAATTCAAACCCGAGGAGGAGCATGCGGCCGTATTGGTTGCTGTCTCCCGATGCGACGATACGCGGCGGCGGGGGAGGGGTGTGCTCCAATTCGAGATAGCCGTAGGGATTTTCACAGCAGACCTGGAGGAGGCATCCGTTGCGCACCTCCCAGTGCAGGTGGGGGTAGGTCGCCGCACCCTGGCCGCTGAGGGCAACGGGATCGCCCCGCCGCACAAAGTCCCCCGCCTCGACAAGGGGTTCCTGAAGGTGCAGGTAAAGTGTATAGATGTATGGCTGCTGGCTGGTGTGGCGAAGTTGCAGGAGCGTGTCGCGATAATTGGGATGGTCCCCCGCATGGACCACCTCGGCATCCGCCGGGGCATACAGCGTCGTTCCCATGGGGAGGGCGAGGTCGATGCCGCGATGCCAGTCATACCTTGCCGACTGGCTCCCCAGCTGCCGTGGTCCAAAGGGGGAATTCAGCACGCGCTGACCCTGAACCGGCCAGGAAAGGGAGACCTCCGTGGCGGGGAGGAGGTGGTCGTGCTTCATGCTCGCGGTCCACGGAAGGAAGGAAAGGTCCATTCCCCCAAAGGGACAACTTGGGCAGGCGAATGCCCCACTGGTTCCCATCGCCATCATGCCTGCAACAATCCAGCCCACCAATCCCCTCTGAAGCACCTTGAAGCCCATCCTTTGCGCAAAATTAAATAACGGCGCAATGGCGCCAAGGGAAGGGAAGGCCATTGGGGCGCCCTTTGCAAGGCGAAAATGGGTGGTTGGTGGTACCATCACAGCGTCCTGCAATTCGCTGGTGGAAACGATTATTTGGGGTGCTTCCTGTTTTTCAGCTGCCCCGACGGCTTTGCTGTTATTTCCTTCATCCTCTGAACAAATTCGAGATCACGGTCGATATACTCAATCTGGGAGGGGTGGGTTGCGAGTCTCCTGGCGGTAATCAGGGATTTTTCCGCCTGCCTGAGATTGTCACGTGCGGTCTCCCACGCTCTGGCCTTCAGATCCGCACCCAGTGCCTTTCTGGCATTGTCCATATTGATTTTGGCCATGTCGATGAGGGCCTTGCCCTTAATTTCAAGCAGATCGGGGCTGGAGTTGAAATGTTCATTCTCTTCAGCCTGGGCTTGCAGGAAATCAAGGACCTCGCGGGTTTTCCGCGACTTCTGGAGAGCGAGGGCAACCCGCTTGACGTCCTGCTCCCGGAGCTTTGACCTGTTTCCCATGCCGACCAACTCGGCACCCCTCTTCTGGTTTATG
>JAFIGB010000395.1 GCA_020831705.1 Candidatus Sumerlaeia bacterium
GCCGGCAACAATAACACGGTCAGGGGGATCGCCTTCACAAATACTGTCCCACTTATCGGATCCCCAAATACTATTGCCCTTGAGATACTTGGGGACAATGCGACGGTCGAAGCGTGCTACTTTGGTATCCTGCCTAATGGAAACCACGGTCCATCGAATGGTCATGGTGCCTCAATCAGTATTGACGGGGCCTCGGGCACGACCATCGGTTCACTTGATTCAAATGTTGCACCCAATGTGATATCCAACAATGTATTTCATGGCATCCAGGCGTTCGATGGTGCCAGCAACACAACCATTGTGGGAAATCGAATCGGAACCAATGTTTCAGGTACAGCAGCCGTACCAAATGGCGAACATGGTGTTGTGTTCGAAAATGTAGGTTCCGGTAATGTGGTGGGGGGGGGCACCGCCGCACATCGGAACATTATCTCTGGAAATGGACATGCCGGAGTCCAGGTCTTCGGGAGCAGCTCGGTCAGTACGGTTCTTGAGGGGAACTGGATCGGGTTGAATGCCGCTGGAAACGCGGCAATTCCCAATACGTCGGGGATTAACTCAAATGCACCAGGTGTAATTATCAGAAATAATATAGTGTCAGGCAATGAACTCGCTGGTCTTGCTCTGACGGATGGATCATCAGGGAACCAGATATTTGGGAATCGAATTGGAACCAACCCGGCGGGGACTTCGGCGATCCCCAACCAAACACATGGTATTGGCATACTTAACTCAAATGACAATGAAATTGGAGGTATGGCTTCCGGGCAAAGCAACGTCATCGCCGGTAATGGCATGTCTGGGGTCATAATTGTTGGCACCTCCACCAACAGCTTCGTCAGAAACAACATCATCGGTTTGGGTGCGAATGGAAACACCCCCATCCCCAACCAGCTTTATGGCGTCGAAATTCAACAAGGCAGTCATACAGTGGAGGAAAACATCATTTCGGGCAATGAGTTGAGCGGTGTCTCGGTCGCAAATGCCAGTTCGGAGGGCACGATCGTGCGGGCAAACCGGATCGGGGTCGACACCACGGGGCTTCTGGCTCGGCCAAATGGTGAGTGGGGTGTACGAATTGTCAGTAATGCCAATGGTATTACCATCGGCGGTCCGGATCAGGAAGACAGAAACATTATCTCGGGAAATGCTTCCGCCGGAATATTTACCAGCATCATCACCAGTAACATCACCATTGAAACCAACATCATTGGCGGCAATCTCACCGGATCGGCTGCCATTCCAAATGGGGGTGATGGAATTGACCTGCAGGGTCGGGAATCACTCGTTTACGGAAATTCCCTCCAGGGCAATAATGGGTCGGGTATCAGGCTCTTTGGCACAGGGGCGCGGGATAATGTTATTGCCGGGAACTCTATCGGGGTGGACGTCGAAACATTAGTCGACGCAGTTCCCAACCAACTTCATGGCGTCTTCCTCGAGAATGCCGGCCCTCGCAACCAAATCGGTGGTGCGAGACAAGGGTTCCTCGGATTTAATAATATCATTTCCGGCAACACACTCTCGGGAATCCGCATCAGTGCGGGCACGGCGGGGGATCAGGAAATTCTCGGGAACTCCATCGGATTGAATGCACTCAGCACTGGAACGATTCCCAATGGCCAGCACGGTATCCACAATCTGTCATCGGGAGTGGATATACACGATAATACCATTTCCGGGAACACCGGCCAGGGGATCAGGCTGGAAGGTTCAGGAGCATCAAACAACACGATCCATAACAATTACATCGGAACGGGTATTCTCGGAAACCTCGAGTATGGCAATGACTCCCACGGGATCGCCCTCATTGGGGCAGGATCCGGAAATATAATCGGTGGACCCGTCAATGACGATCGCAACGTGATCGCCGCCAGCGGGGAATCTGGTGTCTTCATCGATGGAGCAACGGCTGCCGGGCAAACATTGCAGGGGAACCTGATTGGGCTGAATCCCGACGGCGATGCGGCCTACTCCAATGCCGCCAACGGTGTCGCGATCAGCGCCTCCGGAGTGAATGTACTTACTAACATCATCTCCGGCAATGCATCCAACGGATTGTTGATTTTGGGAGCAGACAATGTCTCCGGTGTGGTTGTCCGGGGGAACAGGATCGGAGTGAATGCAGCAGGAACAGCAGCCATTCCCAACAGCCAGCGAGGCATCGCTGTTGATGGCGAGGTGACGGGTGCCACCATTGGAGGTCCTGATGCGGCGCACCGCAATGTGATCTCTGGGAACCAAAGCGCTGGTATGTTGATCACAAATACTGTCTCCGGTGTCACGGTTCAGGGGAACCACATCGGTACCAATCTGGCCGGGAATGCGGCCATTGGGAACTCCACCCATGGATTGGATATACAGGGAGGGGGAAACAATATACTGGACAATGTCATTTCGGGAAATTCCCAGGCAGGAATCAACTTGCAGGGGTCGGATGTGACCAATGTGTTCATCCGGGGGAATACAATTGGACTGAATGCAGCGGGTACAGCGGCCCTTCCAAACGCAACGCGGGGAATCTTCCTCGGGAATTCATCCACAGGTGTTGTCATTGGTGGTCCCGACGCCGCCCACCGCAATGTGGTCTCGGGCAATCAATCAAATGGTATTTCGATAAACAGTACCTCCTCGGAAAATATCATCCAGGGTAATTACATTGGACTTCATCCAGCAGGAACCAGTTCCATTGGGAACGGAGGCAGCGGAATCGAGATGAGGGGGGGGAGCAATGACCTTGTCGATAATGTGATTTCTGGTAACTCCGGCCATGGTGTGACTCTTGATTGGTTTTCCAGTGCAGATAATATTCTGGAAGGGAACCGTATCGGAACAAATGCTGCCGGGACGACTGCTCTTCCCAATACTTTGTCCGGGATAAACCTCAACACCAATGCCACCGGGAATATCATCCGGGAGAATGTCGTCAGCGGAAATCAAACGGTTGGAATATCGCTTGGTGGAGTCGCTGTGGTTCATGACAATCTTGTGGGGCTTACGGCGGACGGCACTGGTGCTGTCGCCAATAACACCGACGGAATTGTGGTCTTGAGCGGCGGGGCGGACTCCGTTATATACGACAATGTGATCAGTGGCAATAATCGGTACGGTGTCTTTATCCAGGGATCCCTCCAAAACTTCACGGGAAATATCGTTGGCCTGAACCAGGCCGGTAATGCCGCCGTCCCCAACGGCAATGACGGAATTCGCATCCAGGCAGACAACGTGACCATTGGCGCATCCGCACCTGCAAGTCGCAATATCATCAGTGGCAACGGCGACGATGGTGTGCAGGTCGAGGGGGAGAACGCTGTCATCTTAAGGAACTATGTCGGGTTGGACGCTGATGGGTCCACCGCCATCCGTAACAACAATCGCGGGGTAATCATCGGTGGGGGCGGCTCCGGATCCGAAGTTCTGTTTAATTACATCGCCGGGCATGAGACGGCGCCGGGCCTCTTCCTCGGTAACACCTCCCTCGCCCAGGGAAATTTCATTGGTATGAATGCCGACTTCGACACCGTCCTGCCAAACAGCATCGGGATCCTTGTGGGTGTCAGCGCTCCCGGTGTTGAAATTGTCAATAACATCGTCGGTGGAAGTATCAACGCCGGTATGCGTATCCAGTCGCAGTCAACTGTTGAGGCCAATGCCGTGGGCCTGAATCCCTCCGGAAACGCAATCCTGCCAAATGGCCTCGGGATTGAGGTTATTCAAAATGCCGCGGGCACCACTTTCCACAACAACTTCGTCAGTGGAAACAGCGGTGCCGGTTTTGTCCTTGAACGACAGTCCACTCTAACCGGAAACTTCATCGGCCTTGCTTTCGATGGCAGCACGATCTTCGGCAATGGCGGCCACGGTATAGACATTCGCCCGGCCGCCACCAACACCATTGTGGGAGGTGCGGCCACTGGTGACGTGAACTATATCGTGGGCAGTGGCGGAAATGGCATTCACATTGGGGCCGATGATGCGTCAGTTGTTGAAAACCTGATTGGGCGTTCGATCCATGATTCGACCACAGGCGGAAACGATGGCGCTGGTATCATGATCGCGGGGGGATTGGGCTCCATGGGTGATATCACCGGGAACACAATCCTCAATAATAATGGTCATGGTATCGCCCACGGTGCTGCTGCCGTGAATGTGGATCTCAGCGACAACATCATCTTCAACAACGCCCTCCAAGCTGTTGCCCTCGGGCCGAACTTCGGTTTGATGAGCAATGATGACCTTGATCTCGACACGGGTGCCAACGGCTTCCAGAACTGGCCTTCACTTGGACCGATTGCCACCGGTGCGACGGAGGTGACCGGCACGCTGAACAGTTCGGCATCGAGCACCTTCACCGTTCATTTGTATAGAAGTACAGACACCGCCCTCGGGGGAACCGGCCAGATGGAGGAGGCGGTTGGAAGCACCACCGTCGGCACCGATGGTGACGGTTTCGGGAGCTTCACCATTGCGCTCGGGTCCCCGGCTGTCGATGGGGACCACTTCGCCGCGGTGGCGGTTTCGGAGTCCACCGGGGCGAGCAGTCAGGTCGGGCGCGCCGTTCTCGTGGAGGAAACCCCGTGGCCCACGATTCTGGATGTGGTTCGCGCTGACGGAGCGGATGAGGAAACTAGCGAGGACACCCTCGGGTTCGACATTGTCTTCAGCAAGCCGGTTGTGATGGAGGATTCCAGTCCTATCAATATTCTCGAAGGTGGTGACCTGACCGGTTCCATCGTTGACAGCGTTGCTTCCCCATTTGGGTTCGCGGGCGACTTCGCCACCAGCGCCACACTCGTTGATACGGGATATACCGCCTCGCTGACCGGTACCTCCTTCTCCTGGGAGTTCTGGCACAAGCGTGAAGCCCTCAACCAGGGTGTCTATCTGACAATTGGAGACTTCTCCATCAGCGATGGAAGTGATTACTCCCTCGTGGTGGACTACGGTGCCGGGGAGATACACGCCACCGAACAGGCCTACCGGCTCTTTGGCTCATGGAACCATTGGGCGGGCACCTTTGATGCCGTCAGTGGTGAAAGCCGGATCTACCTCAACGGCGCGCTGCAATCCACCCACGATCTGGCAACGACCACCTCGGTGTCCGGTTCCGTACTTCTCGGGGCTTCCTCGGGTGCCGCTATTGGAAGCATGGACGAATTCCGACTTTGGGACGGGGCAAGGGCAACCGGCGATCTCTCGAGCGGTGTCTATACGGTCGCCGATGGATCGGAGGCGGGCCTGCTTCTCCACTTCTCCTTCAACGACGGCGGCCCCGACAAGTCCATCGACCAGATTGCCTCCACCGTCTATACATCCAGCTGGTCCACCACTGTTCTTGCGGGGACGGGAAGTGGATCGCTCGGGATCGAACTCCAGCCCTCGCCGTCCCTCTACGACGTGAATTTCTTCACCCTGGAGGGCCCCTCCAGTGGTGACAACAACAGCGAGGAATACGAATTCACCGAGCCATCCAACGTGCCGGACTGGATGATTCTCCATCCCTGATCAAAAAGCGATCCCCCCAACGACCTGATGGTATGTTGGGGGGATTTCTGTGTCCTGTTGGTTTGATGCCCTGCGCGGGCAGTTGGGGATTACAGGGCTGCCAAGCCTTCCAGGAGCACCTTCAGTGCTTCCTCCTGGGCGCGGATGGTCTGGCGTGGTCCGGTGATGCGAATATAAATCGGTCCTTCCCGTCCCCCATCGACAACAAGACCGACCAGGGCGTGATTCCGTTTCGGGTCGCCCTCGGGCATCATCGGCCCGGCGGATGAAGGGGTGTATGTGCCCTCCACACGGACCTTGGTGGCGGTCAACTGGCCATGGCGGGATTCAGAAACCACGGCCCGCTCCCGCGACGGGGTGCCGTCGGGCTGGCTCACCATGGAGATCCAGCGATTAATGTTGTCAATGGTGGGGCCACTTCCCTGGGAACCAAAGTGAAAGAGAACCGCCTCGCCGTAATCCGCGCCATCGGCACCGGGGATGGCAAATTCGGCGGCTCGGAGAGACGAGGACGGCGTGCGCTGCACCCAGGACTGGGGCACGGGGAAGGCAACACCGGGAGCGGCAACGGGGACGTAACCGGCCGGTAGAACCTCGTCGGTTGATGGCGCAATGCTTTCACCCACGGTGGTGCTGCTGTCAGATGGGGCTGTCGTGGTGGTGCCACCGGGGCGCACCCGCGCTGCCATGCCCTCGATGATTTCACTCTCAGCGCGGACGAGATCCGCCGGGCCTGTCAGACGGATAAAGATCGATCCCTGCGGTCCGCCTTCAACGATCAGCGTGTCCATGGCCCAATCCTCCTGGGGGGGACTGGCGGCGGCGGGCCCGGCGGGGCCCATGCCCGCGGGAACGTAGGCCCCTTCGAGGGTCAGGCGCGAGACGACGAGATTATTAACCGTGTCCTGAACGAAGCGCACGACCGGTGATTCGCCGGTGGAGCCAGGTTGGAACTGCTCGGCCCAGCGGCGTGCATTGTCCATCACGCCGCCGCCTTCACCCGGGCCGAAATAGAACACAATGAACTCGCCGGGGATGGTGGTTTCACTGGTTCGGTGGGGGACATTGTATTGGGCGATACGCATCTGGGAGGCCGACTCGGTGGAGCGATATCGCACGGGAACAGGCAGTGTCAGGCCGACGACGGAAAGATCCCGTGTGGATTCACCCAGCTCGCGGGTTGCAAACCGGCGGCGTTCCGGTTCGGGAATCAACTCCGCTGTTGCGACGAATTGCCCCCCGTGGAACTCGCCGTGGGGCGAGACCGGGTCGGTCGGCTCGGTGGGGGCAGTGGGAATTTCAAAGGGGGCGGGAACGGAGTAAAGCACCTGCTCGTCGCTGCAGGCAGTTGTCAGGGCAAGTGTCGCGACCAGTGCCGGGAGGGCGATGGGGCGCGCCAGTCTTCTTGAAAGCATCAGTTTGTTGGGTTCCTTCATTCGGCTGGTTGTGGAGGTGGCGAAAATTTGTCAATCGGCCATCCTCACTGGTTCGGTGAGCTTATCCGGTGCCAAACATACGGTCGCCGGCATCGCCAAGCCCGGGGATGATATACGCCCGCTCGTCGAGGCGTTCGTCCATGGCAGCGACAAAGACATCCACATCGGGATGGTCCTTTTCGACACGGGCGGCCCCTTCGGGTGAGGCAATCAGGCAAAGGGCGAGAACCTTGGCGGGGGAATACTTCTTTACGTAATCAATGGCGGCGCAAAGGCTCCCGGCGGTGGCGAGCATGGGATCGACGACGATGACGGTGGACTTCTCAAGGTGGTTGGGAATGTTGAAGTAGTAGGAATGGGGAAGGGCGGTTTCCTCGTCACGCTTCAGGCCGATATGGGCGAGACGTGCGGCGGGAAAGATACTGAGCATTCCTTCCACCATGCCCAGTCCGGCGCGCAGAATTGGCGCAATGACAAGCCCCTCATTGACGAGGCGCTTGGACTTCATCGGGCACATGGGCGTTTCGATTTCCACTTCCTGAAGGGGAAGGTTGCGTGTGGCCTCGTAGGTGAGCAGAAGTGTGATTTCGGAGGTCAGCTCGCGAAACTTCTTCGTGCTGGTTTCCTTGTTCCGAAGAATTGTCAGCTTGTGCTGGATGAGGGGGTGGTTTACGGCGTGGACGGTCAACGGACTCCTCCGCGAGTGGACTCCCGATGGGGCCCCCCAAGGGTGGAGGGGATTGCTGGCAATGCAAGGGGTTTCGGTCCCCGCCCGCCATCCGAAGCGTAACGACGCATGGCGGATATCGGCATCGCCCCGGGTTAGATTCGGGGGCGGGCCTTCGCGAGATTCGAGTAATTCACGTCCTTGGAATCAAGGAGCACGAGGAAATCCACGGTGCCAAATTCCCGGTCCACGGCGGGTTGGGAAATTACCTTCGCCCCCATGGTGAGGTAGGCGCTGAAAAGCTTGGGGATTTTATAGCCGGGCTTGATTTCGGGATCGTTTTCCCGGGAGGGATCACCGCAGGAAAAATCCGCCGTCGGCTGGAGATTGAGGGTCTCATGGAAGGCGTTGCGGGCGCGCAGGGTCTTCATGGCACGCCAACCGTCGTCGGGATCGAGTGAGGTCAGGGAGCAACATCCGAAAAGATATCGCAGCCGATGGACTTCCATGTAGGCGCCGATACCCTTCCACAGGTGCATGATGGTGAAGTAGTTGCGGTGCTGGCGGGCGATACAGGCACGGCCCGTTTCCAGTAGTTGGTCGAAGATCGGCTCGAGAGGGGAAATCTCGTACTCACGGGCCGAGTAGGTACCCAGCTCCTTCATCGCCCGGCGGACCGGTTGAAGTCGGTAGGTCCCAATGACGCTGGCGCTCGACTTCTCGATGAGGATCAGGTGATCCATCTGCTCGTCGAACTCATCACGGTCCAGCCCGCTGCTTTGCGAGGACATCAATCCCTCGCCCAGTTCCTCGTTGAAGATGCTGTACCGCAGGCGAAGGGCCTGGTCCACACACCGGGGGGAAACGGCATATCCCACCGTGTAAGCGGAGTTTTCCTGCTGGGGGAGGATCAGCATATCCGGGCCACCCCCACCAACCTGCCGAAATTCTTCGGGGGATGTGAGGGGAGCGGTTGTCAGGATCTCTCCGGATATTTGGGCAATGCTGCTCTTCATCGGATCGTCATCTTCCCCCGTCTTGGTGACGTAGGGTTGTTATTCACTGGACTCAGTGTCCATCGAAAAAGGATTGGAAAAATCGGTTGTCATCGATTCTTCACGATCGCGTCACCCTTCGAGACGGGTTTTTAGCGATCCAAGTCCAATGTCTTCAATGATCCGGGTGTTCATCGCCAAGTATATACGCTTTACTGTAAAGTTCTGGTCAACTTGCCGTTGGGTAGGAGGCCGCCTGGCGCCGATAACGGATAAAATCCCCAAGAAGGCGCATTGCTCCTATTGGACGATGCCCGGCACGGCGGTTCAGGTCGCCAATACGGAACAAAATGTCGAACTGGCGGAACAGCACGGAGTAGGCCTCGCGAAGGGAGATGTCACGGTCCCAAATATGGGTCGACTCGGAACTGGCTCCATTTATCTCGATGATTTCGAAGTCCTCCCCCCGCAGAAAGCTGGACAGGTCACGATACCTGACGTCGAAGCGCCCGAAGTAAAAGTGGGGCAATTGGGACGCGATTTCATGGATCCGTTTGGACAATTCGGAGGTGATCGACGGAGTGGCGTTGCGGAAGATCGCCCCCTGGCAGTGGACGCCGCAGAAGGCCAGTCGGAACCTGCGCCCCTTGGGAATCACCCGTTTCAGTCGATCCTTGTGGCGGACAAAGTAGACCTCGCTGATGAGCCGTGCCCGGGAATCGGAGAGGATCAACTCCTCAAGCGTCCGCCGTCCATCCCCCACGACAACGGGGAAGTCCTTCAGCGTAAGGGAAAGCAAATGGCCCCGTTGCTCGCCGGGGAACCGGTAATAGAGGACGCCGGCCTCGTTGGGCCGTTCCGCCAGTTCCTGAAGAATGACCGGCTCGCCGGGGGGGAACCGGTGAAGGTAGTGGGCGAGGGCACGGCGATTCCGGAGCAGGCGGACACCATCGCCGCGGTGCCCAATATCGGGCTTGGCCACCAGGGGGAAGTCCATCCCCGCTTCCTTCATCAACTGGGCGACCCGTCGCATTTCCTCCCGTGGGGGTTCGCCGGCCTTCTTGCGAAACAATCGGGTTTTCGGGAAAAGATCATGGAGCCCCGAGGGCACCAGCGCCATGATTTCGTTCTTGGAATCCCGAATCACCCCCCCCGAATAGATCGACGGATTCGCAGCCGAAGGAAGGGAAAGGGAGCGGTATTTGATCGACAGATAAAGGTAGTAGAAGGCCACGGGGGTGTAGAAAATCACCGGGTGCCAGAAGGCAAAACCCGACGCGACTCTTTCCTCGGGGGCGGGCCGTGTGTCGGGCTTGTTGGAGCGCTTCCTCCAGGCCCTGCGGACCCGGGGGATCACCAGCAACCCCAGAAGGAGGGCGGCAATGGCGGGGTACTTGTATTGGCCAAGAAGGGGGAGAACCTGTTCACCGATCTGGATAACCAGGAGCAGAAGAAAAAGCGTCCACATAAACGAGGCGGTGATTCCAATGAGGAGGAACCGGTGGAAGGGGGCCTTGAGGATTCCCGCGCCCATAAAGGCGGGAATGCGCGTGCCAGGGACAAAGCGGGAAATGACGACGGCCATGAACAGGTTACGGTCGAGATGGGCCGCCCAACGATCGTAACGCTCCTGGGACAACCACCCCTTTTCCATGATCTTGTCGCCGAAAAACCGCCCCACCAGGTAAAGGGTCAGGTCGCCGACATGAATTCCCAGGGCCAGGCCAATGAGAGCGGCAAAGAATGACATTTGGCCATCAGCGATGAGCAGCCCGCACACGATTACCGTGGGGTCTTCCATGAAGAGCGTGAAAAAGGCCGCCAGAAGTGCCTGTTGGACGGGTGACTCGGCGACGTTCGCCAGTACCGCTGAGGCAGTATCGGTCATCGAAGGAGGTCCAACTGTGGGATCAGTTCCGGAAAGTAACCCGGATCATGTGGAACTGACAATTTTCATCCTAGCCCAGATTGGTGTCATCGTCACCAGCATCGAGTTTTTGGATGATCATGGAGGGGGCGGAGTCCCCAAATATTTCAGCGCGATGGAGGGCCATGGCATTTCGGGGCGCTTCGGGAATGCCCGGGTAAAATGCCCACCGTACCACGTTGAGAGGGTTGAGGAACATCACACCACCCCCAAGGCGGTTGCCAAAAATGGGCATGGTGCTGGTGAAGACCTGCATCAGTTGGCGACGGTCGGCGACGATGTCGGCCTGATAACGGAACTTGAATCCAATTCGCTGGGTGTCGATCAGATTGATTTCCGCCACGCTCTCGGTTTGTTGCCCCACGTTGACGACCATTTCCGAGCGCCGCGTGTCTGAGTAACGGGGCTTGGCGTAAAGATCGAGCTCGTGTTCCGAGATTTCCTCAATGTGGGTGATGCTCGCCCCGTGGCGCATCTTCGGCAAATCAACCCCTATAATGTCGATACGGGTGATATTCTGGCTGGGAATCCCGGACATATAGTAGGATCCGGCAATGAGGAGCTGCTTCTGGGAGAAAACACCGGGAGGTTGCAGGGTGTTGATGATGTCGTTGATCTTGGCAGGGTCGTTTTGCTTGTAACGGTGAAAACTACCGTCGGTCAGATAGATGACAATTTCCAATACAAGGCTCATGTCGACAAGGTCGCTCCCATGGTGTCTTGACCGTCGCGAATACCTCTACTTGTCGGGATGGGGGCGGGCGAGAGAAAAGCCCCGCCCGGAAAAAAAATCATACCGGGCGGGGCATGGAAAGGACCGAGTTGGTGATCCAGGAAGGATCAGTTGTCGCGAATGCAGACCTTGAGGTTGTCGAAGTCCGCCACCGTGCTTGAGCGGGTTGTCAATCCAGCCGACCCCCGCAGGAACGTATTGTCCGCTGCCGTGATCACATCCCGTTCCTGCAGGCGAACCCGGATGTTGATCCCGTCGAGGTGCACCGTGATGCGGTACCAACGGTTCGAGCTGATGTCGCGATTGACCGTGCTGATGTTCTGGCGAATCCCGTTGGCCACACGAACAAGCGAGACCGTGTCCTCGTCGCTGTTGATCGTGACCATGTAGTAATTCTGGGGGTTCTGATAGCGGAACACCAGACCCGCCTCCTGGAAACGCCGCTGGCCCTGCTCGGTCTTCACGTCCGCACGGACGTACCCATTCACGAAGCTCAGGTCGTTGATGGCCAGGATGTTGAAGCGCCCCTGGTTTTCCTCAACGCTGACCTGGCGCACCGTCTTCTGGTTCCTGCTGTCACCGGGGGCACCAACCCATTTGCCCGGGGATCCACTTCCACCGGCCACCGAGGTGAATTCCGGCGGGAAGGCCCCCTCGGGGAGTTGCTCGAATCCGTAGCGGAACTCCTGCACGCACTCCGGTTCCGGCTCATCGGCAACCTCCACGGGGCGAAGGTGGGGGCGGGACTCGCTGATGGTGATATTGTCAAACCATGCCACCGTATCCCCCTTGGCGACCGGTCCGAAGCGGCCACTTGCAAGGAAGCGGTTGTCAGACATCGCGTACACCTTGAACCCGTCGACGAAGACCTCAACCTCGGTGCGTGTCGGTCTGGAGGTATCGGTGACGACCATGACATCGTACCAGCGATCAGTTTCCAGGGGTTGGCGCAGGGCTCCGAAACTTCCCCGCATGAAGGAGTTGGTCAGCGCCTGACCGTAGCCTTCCACGACCCGCTCGACGGTGATGCGATTGTCGGGCACATTGAAGAAGATTCCATATCCGTCGGAGGCTTTCTCCGCATTGACCATAAGGCCGGCCGTTTTTGCGGTTCCCTTGTTTTCGATGAGGAGTTGGGTGCGGATGGTGGTCCGCCCTTCGGGGACTTCCTTGTCACGCAGCAAGGCGGAAATGCCCTCGCGATCACCCGCACCCCGATGAACCAGGGCATTGGGGGGGGTCAGCGCCTTGTCGGAGCGGGCAACCTGCCAGGTGCCGGTGGCACCACGGCTTGTCTGGGCGGTAAATCCCTCGGGCGGGGCACCGGTCCCTGCCTCCGTAAAAAGGTAGGGTGTCAAGTCCGGGTCGTTGGCGAGGGTGGAGGCATCCCGGGCCGGGGGAGAGGTGGCAGGCGTGCCCGGAGGAGGCGTGGTTGCCGTGGGGGTGTCCTGCCCGTCACCACTGGCAATGGCGCCGATGGCGTCTCCGAGGGCGGAAATATTGATGCTTTCACAACTCGACAACATCACCACGAGACATGCCGTGGAAGCCAGCGCGCCAGTGGCGCGAAGTGACTTGGCAATCATGGATCGCATGGCATCGACTCCTTCGTTCTTACCTGAATCTGGATTTTTCGCAACGCCCGGGATGCGAGGTTTTTTCCTCTCCCGAATGGAGCAACGATCAAAAGAGAAGTCCCGGTGCTCAAGGGGAATTGGTGGTTGGCCCATGGGGAATATCAGGATTTTTCCCATGGGGGGATGGCTGGTGAAAAAAATCCTTGACCGGCGCCCTATTGTCCTAGTTTCAATATGACAAGAGGGCGCGAACATGTTTTTCAAAATTGACCTGCACAGCTCCACTCCTGTCTACCGCCAGCTCATCGAGCAGGTGAAACTCGAGTACGCCGCCGGGCGGCTTCGCCCCGGTGACAGGCTCCCGACCATCCGCGATGTTGCCGCCGAGTTGCGCATCAACCGCAACACCGTCGCGCGGGTGTATTCCGAACTGGAGCGCGAGGGCCTCCTCGTCTCCCGGTCCGGCCAGGGGTGCTTCATCTCCAACGCAGCTTCGGGACGTCTCAGTGAGGAGGCCACACGGGCCGATCTCACCGGCCTCCTCGACGGTTTTATCGCCCAGGCCCGGGTGCACGGCCTTGCCCGCGATGAAGTGCACAAACTGATCACCGAACGTCTGGCCGTATTTTACCCACCGAACGAAGAGAGCAAGCCATCGAACCCCTCGGAG
>JAFIGB010000396.1 GCA_020831705.1 Candidatus Sumerlaeia bacterium
TGGTGAAGGGAATCGATCCCTCCCCCGCCCTGGCGCTCCCGGGAGTCCACCGGGTTCTCACCGCCGGGGACATTCCCGGCGAGCGATATGTCGGCCTCATTGAGAAGGACTGGCCGGTGCTCGTTGCCGAAGGGGAGGAGACCCGCTATGTGGGCGACGTCATTGCCGTCGTTGTGGCGGATGACCAGCATCTTGCCCGCAAGGCAGCCGCGCTGATAGACATCGACTACGAGGTCCGCAAGCCGGTAACCACGCCGGAGGAGGCCCTCGCCCCCAATGCACCGCGCCTCCACCCCAAGGGGAACCTCCTTTCCGAGTCGAAAATTACCCGCGGTGATATCGACGAGGCGTTCAAAAGCGCCGCCTTTGTCGAGGAGGACACCTTCGAGACCCAACACATCGAGCATCTCTTTCTGGAACCCGAGGCATGTATAGCAGTACCCGGGAACGAAAACGGGACCGGGCCATCCCTCCATGTCTATAGCCAGGGCCAGGGAGTCTTCGACGACAAGCGCCAGATTTCCTCCCTGCTCGGCTGGGAGAAGGAACGGGTGACCGTCCAGCTTGTTTCCAACGGCGGTGCCTTCGGCGGCAAGGAGGACATGAGCATCCAGGGCCAGGTGTCCCTTGCGGCGGCATTGCTCGGCAAGCCGGTGAAATGCACCCTCACCCGCGAGGAAAGCATGCGGGTCCATCCGAAGCGCCATCCCATCAAGATGCACACCAAGGTTGCCTGCGACGGGGAGGGACGTCTACTCGGGCTTTGGTCGCGAATGATCGGGGACAAGGGCGCCTACGCGTCGGTGGGGGCGAAGGTCCTCGAGCGCGCCGCAGGCCATGCCACCGGGCCATACAACTTTCCGTCGGTGGACATCGATTCCCTCGCCGTCTATACAAACAATCCCCCCTGCGGGGCCATGCGCGGTTTCGGCGCCAATCAGGCGTCCTTTGCCATCGAGAGCCTCATCAATCGTCTTGCCGCGAAGGTTGGCATCGACGAGTGGGAGATCCGGTTCCGCAATATACTGCGCATGGGCGACAGGTTCTGCACCGGCCAGGTTCTCGACAAGCCCTTCGGGCTGGAGGAAACCATGCTCGCGGTGCGCGATGCCTTCAAGGGTGCGAAATACGCCGGGATTGCCTGCGGCATCAAGAACGTCGGCATTGGCAACGGCATGCCCGACAAGGGGAAGGCCTCCATCCGTGTCGAGGCGCCCGACAGCCTGGTCATCCGTACCGGCTTCACCGAAATGGGCCAGGGACTTTTCACCATCTGCATCCAGACTGCCTGCGAGGAAACCGGCCTCCCCCCCGCCATCTTCAGCGCCACCACCGACACCGTGGTTGACCTGGATTGCGGCCAGACGACCGCCAGCCGGGGAACCGTTCTCGGCGCTGTCTCCGTCCAGGACGCCGCCCGCAAGCTCAAGGCCGAACTGGATGCCGGCCGGACGCTCCAGGACCTGGTTGGCCGCGAGTTCCTCGGTGATTACGCCTGTACATATACATCTAAACTCGGTGCCGACGTGGAAAACCCCAAGACCCACCTTACCTACGGCTTTGCCACCCAGGTCTGCATCCTTGGCGAGGATGGCCGCGTGGAAAAATTCATCGCCGCCCACGACGTCGGCCGTGTCATGAACCCCATCCTCCTGCAGGGCCAGATGGAGGGATCTATACACATGGGCCTCGGGTATGCCCTTTCCGAGGACTTCCGCGTGGAGAATGGCGAAATCATGACGCCGAAACTCCGCGACCTGGACGTGCTCCGCGCCCATCACATGCCGGAACTGGAGCTGCACTTCATCGAAGTCCCCGACCCCGAGACTCCCTACGGTACCCGTGGCGTGGGCGAAATCGGCCTCGTCCCCACCGCTCCCGCCGTGGCTGGTGCGCTGGAAAAATTCGACGGCAAACGCCGCACAAAACTCCCCATGAGCGACTCCGAAGCTGGACAGTTCATCGTCAATCCCAGGTGGAAACCAAAGGATAAGGGGTGATCCCGTTTATTGGCGTGGCAAGGGAGCGCGAGCATCCTGCTCGCAGGAACATCATCCCGGCGGGCAGGGATGCCCGCCCTCCCCTCAGGATGCCCCGGAAGGGACGTTGTCGGACCCGCTCCCGGGACGTATATACGGTGCGTGGACCCCGGATTGGCCTGTTGAAATGCCCAGCAAGGGATCCCGATCATCCTGATCGCCGCAACATCAGCCCGGCGGGCAAGGATGCCGGCCTCCCCTCAGGATGCACCGGAAGAGGTGTTGTTGGACCCACTGCCGAGGTCCGTCCCTTGTCTATCACCCAACCCCGCGTTAAAACGAGGGGCTACGATTGTTTCGTCCCTCCCGGGACGTATATACGGTTCGTGACACCCAGATTGGCCTGTTGAAATACCCAGAAAGGGATCGTGACCATCCTTCTCACAGGAACATCAGCCCGACGGGCAGGGATGCCCGCCCTTCCCTCATCAGCCAAGGAAGAGGCGTTGTCGGACCCCCTCCCGGGACGTATATACACCCTTCATTCTTTCTTCATCCTTCACCCTTCATACTTCATCCTTGCACCTACTCCGCTTCCACCGCCTCCGCCACTTCATTCACGAGGAGGAAATTCATCACAGCGCGCATGAGTTCGGCGCGGTGGGATTCGCTGGTGATGCTTTCGAAGGGGAAGCCGAGGACAACCGTGCGATAGACATCGGTCGCTGCGGCAACGCCAGCCGCATGGTCCAGCGGACCCTCCGCACCGTGATAGCGCAGGATGGCCTCGCCGCCACCGACCGGCCGGATGAAGTCCGCCGTATCCACCGGATAGACACTGCGTGTTTCCCCAAAGACAACACCGTCAAGACCGTCAAGGAGCGATCCCGTCACCCCACTGACCGAATGCGCGGGGGCGAGATCCTCGACGAAGCGGGTCTTCAGCGTGCCTTCCAGGAATTCATTGCCCGCCGGGCTTTCAAAAAGATCCTGGGCGAAATCAGCACCGGAGACAAAGAGGCGGCCACCATCCTCGAGATAATCCGCCACCAGTCGCCGGGTGATGGTGTTGAACGTTTCGCCGTGGCGCTGCTTGCCCATGATCCAGATAACAGCGTCATAATCGGCCAGATTCACCTGACCGGCGCTGACGGTTTGGCTGCTGGCGGACTCAAATCCGTAGCCTGCTGCCGCCAGTGCCCGCCCGTGCTCGATCACATAATCGAAGGTATTCATCTTGTGGATGAAGGCGCGTTCGTTGCCGAGGCTCGTGCGCATTTCCCGGGGGAGAATCAGCGGCGCGTTATAGCTTTCGCGGGTGGGGGCACGGTCCTGATGGAGAACGTACTCCGCCCGTGGTTCCTCAATGAGACTCATCCCACGGTCCAGACGATGAAACCCATTCACAATGAGTATTCGATGCTGGTTGTTGTCCGCCGCAGGGACACGCACGCCGATCGTTTCGGAGGGATGGGACTGGCCGCCCGCGTTCACGCCCCGAACCTGATAAAAGCGCATGTCGCCCGGCTCCAGAGTGACACGGTGTTCAGTATCAAAATCCACGCGGGTGCCGTTATCAAAACCACGCCCGATTGACGATTCATGGACGGTGAAGGAGCGCGCCCGATCACCCAGGTGATAACTCGCCTCGGCATCGGAGGCGGTGGAGTGGTAATACTCCGGTTCCTGCCAGGTAATGCGGAAACTGGTTTCCCCTTCGAGTACCACCTTCGGTGCGGTGGGCTTACCGGGAACAACGGTCGGGGTGTCGAAGCCCTCCACATGCTTGACGAAATATTCCAGCACGCCGCGGTATGTCCCAAAGGACACCTGGTCGCGGAAGACCGGATCCACGATATACGCCGCATCCTCGGGGTTGTCGAAGAATCCATACTCCAGCACCACCGCGGGCATCTTGTTGTTGCTTTCCGGATTCGTCTCCCCAAGCCAGCGGCCCACGACGCCAATGTCCCGCCAGCTGGGATCGTAGTCCGCATGGATGGTCTTCATGATCCCATCATGGACCGACCGGGCCATCTCGACACCACCGGGATAACCACTGAAGGTCGTCGCGGTGTTGTCCCAGGACATCGTTGAATAGACAAAGCTGGAGAAGCCCCGCGCATTGCCACCGGCACCGGATGCATTGCTGTGCCAGGAAAGATAGATCGAGGAGCCCAGCTGCCACGGTTCACATTCCCATTCCGCCCATAGGGGCATGGCACGAACCGAGTTGAACGCCCGCGAGTCGGGAGATGGGTCATAACCGATATAGCGCGTGTGGTAGAGGCCGGAATCCTCAAAACGGGGGCGCCCCGTTGTTGTTCCGTTCTCCACGAAATCACTCATTCCTCCACCAAAGCGGAAGGCGTCGGCAACGAGATGCGTTCCCTCCTCCGCACTGTAATTCGGAACTGAAACCGATCCGATGTCGTGATTCTTTCCCGCCTCGAACCAATGGGTTCCGATATACTTCCACGTTCGGTAATCGCGATTGAGGTCCTGCGTCCAGACGGTGGTTCCACCGGCATGGTTGATTTCAAACCGGGCATCACTGGCCGCCGGTCCCTCGACGGGGGGGGCATACCATGCATAGACAGCGTAAAAGCCCGCCTCGGGTATATCCGGGGTGAACCATGCCCGCTGGGCGTCCTCCATGGACTGGGTTGACTCGGCGTAATAATAATCGCGGTTGTAGGCGCCGCGATCGTGCCAGCCAATGCTCCATGCCCCCTCCAGTTCCGCCTCCAGCGTGTCGACGATCACCTCGTTGGTGTTCAGGTCGCGTTCGCGGGCCATATAGACATTCGCACCGGCATTCCACAGATACGGGAGCAGGTGCTGGATCACCGCACCGGCGTTGTCATGATCCTCAATGACACCGAAGGAAAGGGAACGCTGCGTTCCCCAGCGGTTGTTGTTCTGGTTGTATAGCCACCCGTGGCCGGGATTGATGAAGATATTCGCCCCGGTCAGGGCACCCTTGGGCTGGCCCTCGTTGGGGAAGGTGGGCTCCACCTGGGCGGAGGTCGTGGTTGCAATGGTACCGAAGGCGAGGGCAGCGGCGAGAATTGCAGCCGATCCGGGAAATGGCACGTTGGGGGAAGTAGAAAGATTTTTCATCGGAAGGACCTCACGACACGCCAATTTCGATCAAACTCAATGCTGTGGTGGTGGTACATGGTGACATCCTCGGTTCCCGGGCGGGAACGCGTATAGACAGTGCGCCACATCAGGTGATGGTTGCCCTCCTTGGTCAGGCCGCGACGGAAGGGGGCACCAAGGACCTCCTCGACCTGGTCGCGGGTCATCCCGGGCTCGGCCTGGAAGCGCATTTCCACCTCATGGGGTTCAAGGTCTGCCAGGGGATCCGGCGGGGTGACCTTCTCCTTGCCGATCAGGGAACAGGCACTGGCGGTGGTGACGAGTACTGCCAACAGCAACAGTCGAATCGCTTGGGACATTGTCGTGATTTTCCTCCTTGGAAAAAGCTGCTCCCCGAAGGAGAACGAATCCCCCGGGGAGCTTCAATGGAAAACAGCAGAATCACAACATTGGAGTCGGCGGAGCGGCCGGTTACTTCAGCACGGGGCCACCACCGAGGATTTCCGTGGATGCCTTGTCGGCGTATTGCTCGAAGTTCTTTCGGAACATGTCCACGAGCCTCCTCGCCGTGTCGTCGTATGCCTTCTTGTCACTCCAGGCATTGCGGGGGATGAGAATCTCGCTGGGAACATTGGCGCATTCCCTGGGAACGGCCAGGCCGAAGTTTGGCTCGGTCTCGAAATAGACATTGTCAAGCCCGCCGCCAAGAATCGCATCAATAATGGCGCGGGTGTACTTCAGCTCGAAGCGGTTCCCCACACCGTAGGCACCACCGGTCCACCCCGTGTTGACCATCCACACGGTGGCATTGTGGCGACGGAGTTTCTCGCTCAGCATCTCGGCATATTTCGTCGGATGCCACACAAGGAACGCCGCTCCAAAGCAGGCGGAAAAGATCGGCTGGGGCTCGGTGATTCCCACCTCGGTTCCCGCCGCCTTCGCTGTATAGCCACTGATGAAGTGATACATCGCCTGGCCGGGGGTCAGCTTCGCCACGGGGGGAAGCACTCCGAAGGCATCACAGGTCAGGAAGATGATGTTCTTCGGATGCCCACCAACACAGGGAATCTTGGCGTTGTCGATATATTCCACCGGATAACAGGCCCGTGTGTTTTCCGTAAATCCCTTGTCGTCGAAATCCACCTCGCAGGTCTGCTGGTCGAAGACCACGTTCTCCAGCACGCTGCCGAAGCGGATGGCGCTGTATATCTGGGGCTCCTTCTCCTGGGACAGGTTGATCGCCTTCGCGTAGCACCCCCCCTCGAAGTTGAAAATCCCGTCCTCGGACCAACCATGCTCATCGTCACCGATGAGGGCGCGCTTGGGATCCGCCGACAGGGTGGTTTTCCCCG
>JAFIGB010000400.1 GCA_020831705.1 Candidatus Sumerlaeia bacterium
AATTAACACCCACCAACCCCCCGTGTCACGGGACGCAACGGCCCCACGACGGGGAGCTGCTACCTTTTGGCGCGCTCGGCTTCCGGTTGATAGATGATCGCCTTGATCGTGGCCCTGCATTTACCGCGCGGGGCTTCCCACTCCACCGTGTCACCGACCTTTGAACCAAGGACTGCCTGGGCGATGGGTGTCAGAATGGAGAAGCGATCTTCTTCGTAGTTCGACTCGTCGGGGAAGGCGAGGGTGAACTCGCGATCCTCATTCTCCCCCTTCAAACGAAGCCGCACCTTGGAGTTCATGGTGACGACATCATCAGGCACATCGGCGGGGTCCTTGAACTCGGCCTCGTTCAGAAGCCGGTTCAACCCCTTCACCGACCCCCGACCGGGCGTATCGTTGAGAAAAGCGGAATCGCTCACTTCGTGGAGTCGTTCCTTGTCAAGCAGCGAGAGAATTTTCATGGTCATCACCTCGGGAAGTGGAAATTAAAGGCGTTCCAAGTCAAAACAGACAGGGAACGACTTACGAGAAAATATTGGGGTTGTTGGAAACTGGTTTGGACTAAATTCGGGGAAGGGGTCCTGCCGGTGAGGAAGGCCCGTGAATCAACCGCGATTTCGGGGGTGTTTCGAGCGGGAGATGGGAATTGGGATCATGGAAGGTCGCCAGACATTCTGACAACGACGACGAAATTCCTTCACGGCGGCCAGTGTGGTGGCCACGAAGTGATGCGTCATTGTGTCAAGAAGGCGAATCATGATCAGAAGTACCTTTTGAACCAAACGGTTTGTACTTGGAGGTGGTATCTCCTCCAACCGTCAACTCACATTTGGACCGATCCAGTGACCCAAGTCAACAGGGATCGGACTAATTACGAAAACTACTCGTTTCCGGGGAGGGAACAGGAGGAGTCGAGACCAACGAATTCCGCCCAGGCGCTGTGAAGGCCGACATCCACACCAAGGCGGATTGCCTCCTTCTGGAGAACGGTCTGGAGATCGTGGAGCAGATCGCTGGGAACTTCGTCGATGCCGAGGGCACCACGCCGCTTCAGGTCGTTCCAGAGCGCACAATAGGTGACCTTCATTTCCTCCAGGCTCATGCCGAGGAGGTAATCGCCTTCCTTGCCGTGGAAATTCATTGGGATCCTTTCTGGTTCTTGGCTCGCAACTAAATGGGGTTGCCGCCTTCGCGGTGGAGATGGAGCATTTCAGCCACCCATCGGCGGTCCGGAGGGTGGTATTGCCGCCACACCGGAAACGTTATGAGGCAGCACAAACAACGCCAACCCTTCGAAGAGAGAATAAAAATTGGCCCGTTTGCTAATCGCTGAAGATGAGGAGCGCATGCGACAGCTCCTCGGTATGTTGCTGGGAAACAAGGGACACGAGCTTAAATTGTGTGCCGATGGAGAGGAAGCCATCAACCAGTTCGGGGAGGTCCAACCCGATCTGGTCATTACCGACCTGCGTCTGCCGAAGGTCAATGGTCTGGACGTGATTCGACACGTCCAGCAGCAGGCACCGGAAATCCCCATTCTCGTCATCACCGCCTACGGTTCCATTGAGTCCGCAGTGGAGGCAATGCAGCTCGGGGCGTGTGACTACATCACCAAGCCATTCGAGGAAGCCCGCATCCATCTGGCCATTGAGAAGGCCCTGGAACGGGGCCAACTACTCACAGAGAATAAACATCTTCGCACGGAACTCCGTTCACGGTATGCCTTTGATGCCATCGTGGCAGAAAGCCCCCAGGTATTGTCGGTCCTCGATCAGGCACGACAGGTGGCCGCCTCCAACTCGACTGTGATGGTCTACGGGGAGTCGGGAACGGGGAAGGAATTGGTGACACGGGCCATTCACGAGGCATCGCCCCGTGCACGGGGGCCCTTCGTGGCCATCAACTGCGCGGCGATTCCGGAAAACCTCCTCGAAAGTGAATTGTTCGGTCACGAACGCGGTGCCTTCACCGGGGCCATGGAAGCAAAACGCGGCAAGTTTGAATTGGCTGACGGAGGGACGCTGTTCCTCGATGAAATTGGTGAACTGGCCCTGACACTTCAATCCAAGGTGCTCCGTGCCCTTGAAAACCAGGAATTCGAGCGTGTTGGTGGACTCAAGACGGTAAAGACGGATATACGCTTCATCGCCGCGACAAACCGCAACCTGGCCACCATGGTGCAGGACAATGAATTCCGCGAGGACCTGTTTTATCGCCTCAACGTCTTCCCCATTGTCATCCCTCCCCTGCGGGAACGCCCGGCGGATATCATCCCCCTTGTCGAGCATTTCCTGAAACGCTTCTGCCGGGAAATGGGGAAGAAGGTTCCCGCCATTTCCCCCGAAGCAGAGACCGTGCTGATCAATCACCGCTGGGACGGAAATGTTCGGGAGCTTCAAAACACCATCGAACGGGCGGTGATCCTCATCAACGGGGATATCCTCGAACCCGAGATCCTTCGTATAGACATGCTCGCAAGACTGAAGGGCCTTGGGAAATCGCGCTCCAAGAGTGAATCGGGGCCAAGCCTTGGGCCGGGCAGCGCCGATGAGGTGACCAGGGAAAGCGAAAAGGCGACCCAGGAGGAGCCCTCCACTCCGGCCATGCGGTGGCACCCCTTCCGCATTCCCGAGGTGGGCTTCAAGCTGGAGAACCACGAGAAGGATCTCATCCTTCAGGCCTTGGAAAGGACGGACAATAACAAGTCCGCCGCCGCGAAACTCCTTGGGCTCAGCCGCGCCACATTGCGTTATCGACTGGATAAATTCGGCATCGAGGATCCTCCCGCAACGAAGGATTCCCCATCCACGGAAGAGAAGGTTTCTGAGAACGGAACCGACGAGGGGAATCGCGGCAAAAAAGGGAAGGGCAAGTAATGTCCGTCAATCTGGCCGCAGTGGCGGTGGGATCAAACGTTGGGGATCGCCAACGGTATCTGGACATGGCCCTTGCGAGGGTTGATGCCCTGCAAGGCGTGGATGTCGTCGCCACTTCCCGTGTCTATCAAAGCGAGGGATGGGGGCGCGACGACCTCAAGCCGTTCCTGAACGCGGCATTTCTGGTCCGGCTTGTCGACATCCAATCCCACGATTTTCTTGAGGAACTGCAGAAAATCGAGGACGCCCTGGGAAGACAACGCTCCCTGAAATGGGGACCCCGCACCATCGACCTGGACCTTCTTGCCATCGATGAGATCATCGTGAATTCCGATTTCCTCACCCACCCCCCCCCAAGGATCGCCCACCGGCCGTTTGTCTATCACCCCTTGTCGGACCTTGGCGTTGAGGCCTGGAATGCACTGACAAAGCCAAGCCCGGAGGGACTAGAAATCGAGGCGGGCACCACCCCGCTGGAGACCCAGCCAATCGCATGGAACGTGAAAGCTCCCGTTGCGGAAGTGGTCCACGGGACGACGGCCTCGGAGGAGGAAACACTCAATCTTGGCAGGGAACTGGGCGGTGTGTTGTCGGGTGGGGAAATCATCTGCCTGGATGCCCCCATGGGCGTGGGTAAGTCCGTCCTCGCCCGCGGTATTGCGAGGGGGCTTCGTATAGACGGGCCCATCCAAAGCCCCAGCTATACACTTTGTCGTCGCTACGAAACGGGGCGGCTGATCCTTGAACATTGGGACTTTTATCGCCTCGGCTCGGTGGACGACCTGGAAAGCACGGGATACTTCGACCCGATGACAGCCAACATGGTCCGGGTAATTGAGTGGGCATCCTCCTTTCCCGAAGCGGTGACAGCCCCGTTCCTGAGGGTCCGTTTGGAGCAAACAGGGGTCGAGGATCGACGGATCACATTCGGCGACAACGAGGCTCCAC
Source organism: Candidatus Sumerlaeia bacterium (assembly GCA_020831705.1). Lineage (GTDB taxonomy): Bacteria > Sumerlaeota > Sumerlaeia > SLMS01 > SLMS01 > JAFIGB01. The sequence goes on from JAFIGB010000400.1 coordinate 3,825, forward strand.
CTCCGTTCCTCGCCCGTGCTGTCATGGAAAAACTGGGGAGGTCGGGCCGATGATTGTGATGGCATTCGAGACAGCAAGCCCCTCCGGTGGGGTTGCCCTCCTGAGGGATGGTTTTGTTGAGGGGGAAATGCGTCTGAACAACGCCCAGTCCCACAGCAGACTTGCCCTCGCATTTGGGGAGGAACTGCTGAAAACCCTGCGCCTGACATGGGACCAGGTGGACCTGTTTGCGGCTTCCCACGGCCCCGGATCCTTTACCGGGATTCGGGTGGGGTTGACGGCAATCAAGAGCCTCGGTTGGAGCCTGAACAAAAAAGTGGTCACGGTTTCCAGCCTGGAAGCATTGGCAACGGTGGCCAGTTCCGGTGTGGCGCCTGGTCGGTACGTGGTTCCGCTTCTCGACGCCCGGCTGGGGGAAATCTATGGGGGTGTATATCGCGTCACCGAAACCCGCCAGGTGGTTCTTGAGGGGGAGGAATTCGCGACGAAACCATCAGAACTGCCCCGTCACCTGCCCGGGGAGGCCCTGTTTTGTGGCGAGGGTGCCTTCAGGTATTTTGATGACTATCTTGTTGGGCACGGTGATCTGGCCCGCGAGGATGTCATGCGCTGCTCCCCTGCCGCCACGGGGTGGCTGGCATGGAGACGGGCCGTCGAGCACGGCACCATGGCGCCGAAGGATGTCCGCGCTGTGTATATACGCGAGGCGACAACAAAGAAGCTGGATAAATAAAAAAGATGGCCTCCGTTTAAAAGTACGGAAGCCACCTTTGGGTGTTCTTGTTGTGTTTCGGTATTAGTGAAGGAGCCAATCCGAAACGCTTGCAGCCTGTGAGTAGTAGCTGCTGATCAGGGACTGGAAGGTAGCCTCATCGCTGAAGGTGTCAGCAGGGTAGATGGCCACTT
>JAFIGB010000401.1 GCA_020831705.1 Candidatus Sumerlaeia bacterium
GGGGACGAGGCGCTGTTGGCCTTGGAAATCTTCTGGCGAAATGATCGGTGGAACCTCCTCTTTGAACAAGGAGGGCAGGATCGCCCTATACGGAGGTGAGTTGCGCCCACTCCCTTGGTGGGGCTTTCGTTGGGGTTGACAGCAATCGACCCAGGATCAGATATTTTCCTCGGAGGCTCGGTTCGCGGAGTGGCCCTTCTGGGTGACCCTGCGTTCATTGCCTCCTTTTTTTTATCTTAGCAACGAGCTTCAAACGGGTCCGGGACATAGACGATTCCATAGGTGGCATACGAGCCCACGCCTTCCCTCTCTCCTTCTCCGCGAAATTGCAGGCTATTGAGCCAAGGCCCAAAGTTTTCTGCAATTTCCTCCCTCACTTCTGCGTTCATCCCGATTCCGTTCAACCGAAAGCCCCAGTTAATGGTGTAGATGCAAAGGTCAGCAGCCTGTACGGGATGTGTCATCTCGGATGACACAAAGAATGGAGATGGAACAACCCGGTTACTTCGCATCCTCCCGGTTATCGTTCTGGTAAAGTAGCGCTGCATCCGCTCAACGAACTTTATGTCCTGCGTCTTCTCTACTTCATCCAATACCAGCAGACCATGTTCTCGAAGGTCATTTAGGAAGTAGTAGTATCGCTCCATGAGGAAGACATGGTCTTTCCGTAGGAAGTCCTGCAGTTGGAATCCCTTCGGTGGTCTGCTACCGCGAGGAATCACGGACGCAAACACTCGACCATCCATTTGCTGGAGTAGTTGGAAGACACCCACTGCCATTTCCCAACATGCCTGACCGTATGCTGTAAATTCCTGATGTGTGGGGGCTTCCTTTTGCAGTCCTTTCGTTAGGAAACCGCGGCAATGCCTTCTTCTCTCCTCGGCAGCCATCGGTTGGGCCTGCTTTGACCAGCGAACCCGCTTTTTATCGAGCAGTTTGCACCCCTTGATCTCCCTGCCATAATGGTGAAGTGATGCCCCGAAGCAATCCTCCTCCAAACGTCTCCACGCTTGCTCGAATGGCCAGATTTTCGATGCATGCAGCGCAACGCCGCCCCGAACCTCATAGGGCATTTGGCGATGGTCGTGCCCGCTTTCATCCATGAAAAGTAGCCAACTCACTTGCAACCTTTTCCCCGCCTAGATTCCAATCTGCACCATGCAGCAGAGGCAACCCACCGTGACCCAAAGAATATAGCTCACCAGCCAAACGAGAAATCCCTTCTTCATGCCGATGGGCTTGAGCTGCTCGTCCTTGATCATCTTCGATACAATGAAGATGCCCGCAATGATATGAACGAGAAAAATAAGGTATTGGCCGACAATGTCAATCATGGCGATGCCCAGCGTGATGGCCAGATGGGTCATAAGGTAGCTGCCACCACCGCCAATGATGGCACCAATGGCAGCGATGGTGAAGGCGGTCTGGAAGGCCTCGCCGTAGCTGATGTCTGATTTGACCACAAGGGCGGCTGCAATCTTGATGAACAGGGCATGCCAGAAGCTGGAAATCAAAATAATAATGATGAGGAACAACATCGAGAGTCCAAAGAGATCGTCAGGCATAAATGCTGTATCCTTCAATGGATCGAGGCAAACAGGGGCAAAGTCCCCCTTTGACCTCCGCATGGGTGTGCTGCCAATTACCTACGGTGCGCAGTCTGGGTTTATTCAATTTGGGAAATGATTACGTCTCAAGGGATATTTACCATGGCAAGGTTGGAAAACAAGGTCGTATGGATCACCGGCGCAGGAAAGCGGCTGGGGCGGGCGATGGCGGTGGCTTGTGCCCGTGAAGGGGCGGACATTGTTGTCCATTACAGAAGCTCGGAGGGTGACGCCCGGGAGGTTGCCGACGAAATCCAATCCCTCGGACGGAAGGCCCTCCTTGTTCAGGGTGACCATGGAAATCGCAGGGAAATGGCCGGGGCCGTCGCCAGGATTGAAAGGGAATTCGGGCGGCTCGATGCCCTGGTCAATAATGCGTCGGCCTATCCCAGTGTTCCCTTTGAGGATGTGGACGAGGGCGCCTTTTTCGACATTATTCGCGCGAACCTGTATGGTCCGTTCCTTTGCAGCCAGCTTGCCCTTCCGCTCCTGAGAAATGCCGATCCCGGGCGGATTGTGAATCTCACCGATTGGGCGGTCGAGCGGCCCTACAAGGGATATTCCCATTACATGGCATCGAAGGGGGGGCTTGCGACCCTGACCCGGGCACTGGCGAAGGAACTCGCCCCCGCCGTTCTTGTGAACGCCATTGCTCCCGGTCCCGTTCTGGAGCCGGAGGAATTGTCGCCGGAAAAGCGCGAGCGTGTTCTGCAGCGCCTCCCCGTCGGTCGGTGGGGGAGTCCCGAATCCATCGCTCAGGCGCTCCTCTATCTCCTCGAAACGGACAACCTTTGCGGAGAAACCATCAATGTGGATGGTGGGAGGAGCATCGGGTAGTTCACCCCATGGATCACCCCTTGTCACCGGGCTGGAAAAACTTCCGTAACATCGCCCGAATGGGGGTCACCTTCTCGGTGAAATGAACGGGAGGGAAGTCGCTGAGGCGCTCGGACCACTGATGGGTCAGGGCCTTGGCAGGACGGGAATGAGGGACACCAAAAAGGAGCTGGGCGAGGACCCGGGCGCGGTCCTGCGAACTGGTGGTCAGGCGCATTTCCACAGCAGCGGCGGCAAGGGCCCGGGCATCGTGTTGTTGCCCGCCGGCAAATCGAAGGGGTGACAGCGTTGCCTTCTCCCATGCGGCAAGTGCTCCGCCCAGTTCCCCGCGATCACATTGCTGAAAGAACACCGCCCAATACGCCGTGGCGGCCTCGTGATCATAGGGGCGGCGGCGTTCCACCTCGCCAAGATCAAGGGTGATCAATGTGTCGGGATTGACGCCAAGGGCCCGTGGAAATTGGTCGGGGCGAATTTCCTCGAAGGCTCGCGATATGGGAGAAAAGTAGGGGAGCCGGCCCAGTTGCTCCATGCGCGCGGCAAATCTGTCGGCAGCGTCGAAGACGGTGGTGTGAAGTCGTCGTGATTCGGTGATCGTCGTCCCGTCGAAAAGCCACGGCCAGAAAACCGGCAGATCGTGGTGAAACTGCCAGGCATCAGATCCGGCGACTTTGAGGGAGTAATGGATTGCCATAATGCAGACCTGCTCCCCCGACGGGGCATCATCCGTGCCTTTATCTGTTTCCGATGAATGGTCTCAGGGAAATCTCACTGGAGGGGGTGTATGTGGTCCGCCCGGACCCGATTCACCAACCGCCGGGAAAGGCTTTGGCTGCGAAGGGCAAGGTCATGGGCCAGCGCCTCCATGAACAGATACCCCCACCGTGGTTTGCGATCGAAGAGTTCCCGGAGTTTTTCCTCGCGAATCTTCAGGATCGACCCTGATTCAATGCACACCACCGTGGCGCAGTGAAAACCGCTGGTGAGCAGGGGATTCTCTCCAAGGAGGTCGCCCCGTCTGGCACGGTAGATACCGACTTCCAGCGGTGGATAGATGGACTCCACCTGGACCCTGGCTCCACCACTTGCGAGAAAGACCAGATCCGTTCCCGGGTCCCCCTCCTCGTGGATGGTTTGCCCCTTGTAGATGGGGACCATGATGGTCAGCGAGGCGATTTTTTCCAGCGCCTCGGGGGGCAATTTGGTAAAGAGGGGAATGTGGGCCAATTCCCCGATCAACTCCGTCAGGAGATCCGTGCAGACGGTCCCCTCCGTGGTTTTTTTCCGCATCCCTTTTTGTCCCTCCACCTCGTGGGGGGCACTCCCCCCTGGTTATATCGAAACGCCCTGGGAAGCCAGTCCACTCTCAACGCCGTGAATCCGCAGGTCATTGTCGAGCATCATGTGGATCATTTCCTTGAAGGTCACCTTCGGTTCCCAGCCAAGGTCACGGCGGGCCTTTGCGGGATCGCCAATGAGGAGATCCACTTCCGCAGGACGGACGAAGCGCGGGTCGATGACCACATACTTTTCCCAGTCCAGGTTTGCCGCGCCGAAGGCCAGCTTGACAAGATCCTCCACCCGATGGGTTTCCCCGGTGCAGATTACGTAATCGTCGGCGATGTCCTGCTGGAGCATCATCCACATGGCGCGGACGTAATCCCCCGCAAATCCCCAGTCCCGTTGGGCGTCCAGATTGCCCATGCGGAGCTCTTTTGCTTTCCCGGTAACAATGCGGGCGACCCCGTCGGTGACCTTGCGGGTGACGAATTCCAGCCCGCGGCGGGGCGATTCATGGTTGAACAAAATCCCCGAGGTTGCAAACAGATCGTAGCTTTCCCGGTAATTTACCGTGATCCAGTGGCCGTAAACCTTCGCAACACCGTAGGGACTGCGGGGGTAAAACGGGGTGTCCTCGGTTTGGGGAACGGCCTGCACCTTGCCGAACATTTCCGATGACGAGGCCTGGTAGAAGCGAATCGCGGGGTTGACGATGCGGATGGCCTCGAGCATGCGCGCCACGCCAAGGGCGGTGATCTCGCCCGTCAGCAGCGGTTGGGTCCAACTTGTCGGCACGAAGGATTGGGCTGCGAGATTATAGACTTCGTGGGGTTCGACTTCCTTGAGAATATTGGCGAGTGAGTTTTGGTCAAGGAGGTCGCCCTGCACCAACTCCACCTTGTCCGCCAGATGGGCGATCCGCTGGACATTTTCGGTGGAGGTTCGCCGGTTCATCCCAACCACACGGTAACCCTTTTCGAGAAGGAATTCGGCGAGATAGGAACCATCCTGGCCGGTGATTCCTGTGATAAGTGCAGTCTTGGGCATAAGTGTCTGTTTCGTTCCTGTTGTTATGGGTCAAGGCGTTGTGTCGTTGCAACCGCCGGGATGGGGGTTTTCCCAAGGCTCCCGCCGGAGAACAACCAAAACATTACCGGAAGGACCGCAAGGGCGGGCAACGTCATGAGGAGACAAAGGGCACTGACCTGCCCGACGGGTGCGTAATGCATCAAGGTGAAGAGCCGGACGGATAATGTTGTCGTACCGGGAGGCACCAGCAGCACCGTGGCGCCAATTTCCCCCAGGGAGAGGGCAAAGACCCCCAGCCCCCCCACGGCAACCGCAGGGAGAATCCACCAGAAACACCACGTTCGGAAGGGGGCGAAAATCGACGCGCTTTCCATCACGACCGCTTCCGTCCACTCCCTTGGTGCCCGTCTCATTTGGAGGTCGACCAGCAGGGCCACCAGCGGCGAGAATTGCACCACCCAGGCCAGAAGCATGGGGACCACCGTTCCATCGAGCCATGCGAGCCAGTCGTCTGCCCCGAGGGGGAGGCTGCCCGGCGGCCAAAGCAGCCCCAGTTTTGTCCCCATACCGAATATGGGACCGGGAAGGATGAAACCGAGGAGGACAATTGTCCGGGCGGGCCAGGGGTTCCTGAACCGCGAAAGGGCCATTCCGACAATCACCCCGGCAAGGATCGACAATGCGGCTGCATATCCCGCCAGGCGCATGGAATGGAAGAATTCCTTGTTGGTCAGTTTCCAGGTCTGGGCAAGGACCCCAAAGGGGCCGTCGGGGCCGCGCAGGGTAAGGAAGAGGACCGACACAAGGGTCACCGTGGGAAGGATGGCCATCGTCCACGCCAGAATTCGGAGGAGCAGCACGGTTTTCCCACGGGGTGCGGGGCGTTCCTCCACGTTGGCGTCGGCGTCCATTTCCGTGATCGATCCCATTCCCGCCAGGCGGACAACCCCCATCGCCACACCCAGGGCGCCGAGGGCCACCAATGCCCCGGCGAGTGCGGCGGCCAAAGCGCCACGTGTATCATAATAGACACCAAACTGGACGTATACCTCGCGGGCAAGGAGGGGAAGGGAGCGGAGGCTTTCCGGCACACCAAGATCGGCAACGGCGAGGAGGAACAGCACCGCCACCCCCAGGAGAAGGCCCGCACCCGCGCCGGGAATCGCCGTCCGCAGCAGGGCACGTACGGGGCCGGTCTCCAACAGGGCTACCTCGTGACCATGGCGGTCAAGCCTTCGGAAGACGGTATATAGACAAAGGAACACCACGGGAAGCCATGCCCAGGCCATGGCGAAGGCCCCTCCCCAAAGTGTATAGATCGGGGCGAAACGAAGCCCCCCCGGTCGGTCCATCGGAATGAACCTGGCCACGAAACTTGTAATCCATCCCTGCCCCCCCAGAAGGTGCACGGAGGCCAGCGCCACCACGGAGGGCGCCACGAAGAGCGGGGCGTCACCAACGTCGACCACGATTCCCCGGCTCCAACCGGTTTCCCAGCTTGCTGCAACGAGCGCGGGAAGGAGCGCCCAGGCCGTTGCACCAAGGGCGGCAAGACCGCAAACCCAGATGCTGTTCCACCCCACACGGACGAGACCGCGCCAGTCAACACCACCCCCCTCGGCGGACCCTGCAAGGGTTTCGTTGTTGAGGGCCAGGCCCACAAGTGGCAGGGCCAGGAGGGTTCCCCAGCAAATAATTACCAGCAGCGCGGGGATGGAAACCTTGCGCTTCACGGCGTCCGTTCTTTCCTTTTTCCAACAATGCTCAGGTGCTGGCGTTCGCCCAGAAGGACCAATGCCGCCTCAAGAATTGCCGCAGGATGATAGACAAGACGTGCCAGCCACCCCCGCTTGCCGAAGGCGAAATAGACAAGCGCCTCCAGCTCCAAGGCCATGTATAGATCCTGGCGGTGGGAAACAATGTCGAAGTACCGGGGGAGCAACTCCTCAATCACGTCGGCCGAGA